>JAUWLF010000011.1 GCA_030613785.1 Chloroflexota bacterium
CCGACCAGACCAGACGTGCGATATGCTTTCTTTGCTCACCTCGTAGACCTTCGCGGCTACGTCTGGGATCAGGTAGACACTCTGGGCTATCCCGTTTCTAGCTGGATAGAAGGGGATCTGGTAGTGCAGGCGTTTGACCTCTCGCTTCCCCCCGATATGCCGCCGCTCGACTATCAGGTGAAGATGGGCATGTATGATCTGTCGACAGGCGAACGCCTAACGCCCATGGTTGAAGGCGCTGTCCTGCCCGACGGTGTGGTCGTCTCTGAGCGTTTCCCGGTCACAAAGGCGGCCACTCCTCCCACCTTCGAGGAGTTGGACGTCCCGCGCAAGCGTGAAGCGAACTTCGACGACGAGCTCAGTCTTCTGGGCTGTGATCTGGCGCCGCTTCAGGTTGGCCCCGGTGACCCCGTACACATCAGCCTCTATTGGCAGGCGTTGGCCAAACCGCAGTTTGACTACTTGATCTCTGTGCTGTTGACAGACAACGAGGGAAAGACGCTCGATGAAGTCACGCGCCAGCCTCTTGATGGCTACTATCCTACCACCCAATGGGAGAAGGGTGAGGTCGTCCGTGATCGTTTTGACCTATTCATCAACGCCTTTGTTCCCAGCGGCAGACATCGGCTCTGGGTCCGTGTATACGATCCGAACACGCAGACCTATCTTCCCCTTGTGGATTCCGAGGGGGATCGGGTTCGAGTTGGAAAGGTTCGTGTCGTCCGTGAGGAGGAAGGCTAGGACCTCGCTGCTGAACGACGGAGACGGCAGGTCCTCTACCTCTTGACGAGGCGCGGGCGTATCGCTACGGCCAGGGCACTGGCGAGAGGCACGAAACGCGATTGGGTCCAAGTGGGGCCCAGTGGACGTCTTGCTGAAGGCCAAGATGGCTGAGAATGCGAGAAGGGTAGACACTCTGAACAGGTATCTGAGCGAGATGGAGTCTTTCCTTGGGGAGGAGAAGGCTGCACTGGAGGCGCTGCGGCAGGTAAGGCAGGGAAAGGGAACTGGCCGTTCTCGCGCAGGACCTCCTTGCCTGTTGCATTCCCAAAACGGTTGTGAATGTGGGACAGGGAAGTGATCTGCCAGCTCAAGCATAGAGGGCGCTCACTCGGCGAGCGTCTCACAGGGGTCGCGGCGCGGCTGGACTTTGGTCTGGTAGTTGTGATGCTGCTCCCGGTCTTTGCGATCCTCCCGCTGCTTCAGCCTGGCCTACCCAGAACCGCCGATGGTTTCCTCCATCTGCTGCGCGTGGTGGAAGTGGATCAGATCTGGGGTGATGGCGTCTACTATTCCCGCTGGGCGCCCGACATGGCCTTCGGCTATGGATACCCTATCTTCAACTACTTCGCCCCTTTGCTTTACTACATAACGGAGACGGTGCACCAGATAGGGTTCGGCTTTGAGACGTCTCTGAAGGTGGTGCTGATCGGGTGCATGGTTCTGGGTGGGTGGGGGATGTACGCCCTTGTCAAGGATATCCTGGGCGCCAAGGCGGGGATCTTGGCCGCTGCGTGCTATGTCTACGCCCCCTACACTCTCAGAGGGGTTTTCTTGACGGGGGCTTACGCTGAGTTCTTGGCGTTGTCCCTGATGCCTACCGTGTTTTGGTCATTCAATCGGCTCGTAGCCAGAGACAGCCCTTTGTATCTGGCTACGAGTCCTCTTCTTCTTGGTGCAGTGATCATCAGCCACAACATCAGCGGAATGCTCCTCTTTGCCCTCCTATCCTTGTTCTCCGCCTGGACCATCTGTGTGTGGCGACGATGGCATAGGGTCAAGCACGTCCTCTTTGCCCTGTCGCTCGCCTTGGCGCTGGTGGCGTTTTTCTTTGTCCCCGCGCTCTTGGAGAAGTCCGTGGTCAGGCTTGATAGATTGACCGAAGACTATTTCGATTTCCGCGGGCACTTCTTGACACTACGGGAGGTTTTTTCTCCTTCGGCTGTTCCCGATAGCTCCTCTTTCAATCCAGTCTGGAGGCGCAACCTTGGAGTAGCGCAGGTGGTCCTGGCATCTCTAGGGTTGGTGGGCATGGCCTCGGCATCTCTCACACGCAGACAGAGGATGCAAGGCCTTTTCTTCTTGCTCGTTCTGGTCATTTCCATATTGATGGCATTGCCTGCGTCCACACCGTTGTGGAAGTATATGCCTCTGCTGCCCTTCACTGAGTTTCCGTGGCGATTCCTTGGTATAGCTGCGCTGGGCAGCTCCCTTCTCGCAGGTGCAAGTGTCCAGTTGTGGTCTAGACTGCGTTGGCGTCACTCAAGTATGGTTGTGTTGGCGGTGCCTCTGGTTTTCACGATGGTAACTGCTTTCGTTCACCTGTACTTGCAGTGGCCTCCCTCCCGACACGAGGAACTGTCTGCCAAAGACGTGGTGCTGCACGAGTCAAGGACCGGGATTCTTGGCACGACGAGCGCCAGCGAGGTCCTTCCGATCTGGGTGGTGGAAGAACCGATCGACTCCCCTTTGGTGGCTCAGTATCTCTCTGATGACTCTATCCAGAAACTGGATGACTCGAGTCTGCCCGCCTCTGCCCGAGCTGAGTTGCTACGGCACACGGTAGTTTCCGACGAGTATCGCGTCGTCACCTCTGAGGCTTTCACGGTTCAGTTCAACACTATCTACTTCCCCGGCTGGCAAGCTTTTGTGGATGGACGGCCCGTGCCCGTTACTCCCTCCTATCCTCAAGGTCTGATCACTTTTGATGTTCCGGCCGGTGAGCATAGGGTGGTGGTGCGCTTCGGGGACACTCCGGTCAGGACTGTGGCCAATCTTGTATCACTCGCGGCTCTGGTGACTGTGGTCGGCGCAACGGTGTTCCTGAGCTTCAGGGGAAGGGAAGGTGAGAGCTTCCGTCCCCAGGAAGTGACTGAGAGCCGCCTCTGCTTCACAGATAGTGGATTCTTGATTCTCGTCGTCCTGATCCTGCTATTGATCAAGGCAGTTATCATCGATCCTCATACCACTTGGTTCCGGAAAAGCTCTCCTCCTGGACGCGTGCTGGGGGTGCACCACCCGAATCACATCAACCTCGAAGATGAAGTGCTGTTCCTGGGGTACGACATCGGAAGCGAGAGCGTGGTGCCTGGCGGCACCCTGCATGTGACCCTGTATTGGGAAGCACAGCGCAGGCTACAGGAAGACTACAGTGCTTTCTTGCATCTTGACGATCTACGGCCAAACTACATCTCTTGGAGCTTGTCGGAGGAGATCAATCCAGCCGACCTTCCCACTTCGACTTGGACCCCGGGGTTCTATGTCTCGGACAGCCACGACTTGCTCATATCACCGGAGACCCCCCCAGGGCTGTACGTGCTGCGCGCCGGCCTCTATCGCCGGGAGAGTGGACAACGCTTAGCGGTATTGGACGACCAGGGCAATGCGGTTTCCGGTAGCGTGGAACTGGCCACCATCCGTGTGCGCCGGACAACACCGGTGAATGTGACTGGTGTGACCAGGGAGGAGCCCTTGACGTTCGGGGATGGAATCCGGCTCTTGGGCTACAGGCTTGAGGAGAAGAGCACCACGCCTGGTGACTACTTCAGCCTGGTTCTGTACTGGGAGGCCCTGGCCGAGATGAGCGAAAGCTACACGGTCTTTGTCCACCTCAGGGATGACAGCGGGCAGACATGGGCACAAGCCGATGGTCTTCCAGTCAACGGCACGTATCCGACCTGGGCCTGGCTACGAGGCGAGACCGTGGAAGACGAGCATTTGGTGCTGTTGGACAAGACGGTGCCGCCGGGCACATATCGCCTAGCGGTGGGCATCTATGAACTGGACACCCTCAAGCGACTGGGAGTGACCGGTCCCGCAGGTGAGCCATTGGGCGACGAGGCACTTCTTCAAACACCCTTCGAGGTGTTGAGCCCCTAGGTCTACCGCTCGATGATTCGGGTAGATGGAGCTCTTGGAGGCGGCAGCGGGCTAGACGGCATGCACGACGGCATACACCGGGGTGATCCACTTCATGTAGTCTTCCCTCTTACCACGGGCGATGCTGAAGTACAGGTCTTGCAACTGTGTTACGATGGGGCCGATCTTACCGGTTTCCACTGGGCGATGGTCGATCTCGGTGATGGCAACTATCTGCACCCCCGTGCCGCAGAAGAAGGCTTCCTCCGCCACGTATAGCTCTGTGCGGTCTATGGGCCGCTCTATCGTTTCTATCGCGAGTTCCTTCCCAGCGAGCTCGATGAGTGTCGATTTGGTTATCCCCTCCAGGATGTCCTCCGTGACTGGCGAGGTAATCAGCTTGCCGTCCCTGACGATGAAGAGGTTCTCCGCGCTCCCCTCGGAGACGTGTCCCGCTTGAGTGAGCACGATCGCTTCGTCGAACCCGTTCATCACCGCATCGGTTTTGATCAAGGCGGAGTTGATGTACGCTCCCGTGATTTTCGCGCGTGCAGGAACTGCATTGTCGCTGATGCGGCGCCAGGAGGAAACCCCCACCTTGGCCCCTTCTTCTTTCTCTATGTACTTGCCGAATGGGGTGGCGAAGAGAGCGAATTGATCCTACAGATCGTGCAACCTGACACCTATGCCGGTGTCGGCCTTGTAGGCGAGAGGGCGGATGTAGGTGTCCTCGCGGAAACCCTCCTTCCTCAGCAACTCTAAGGTCGCGTTGCACAGCTCGTCGACGCCGTACGGGAGGGAGATAAAGAGGATGTGACAAGAGCGCAACAAACGATCATAGTGTTCTCTGAGCTTGAATACGTAGAGTTGCTCCTCAGCTTGGTTCCAGTATGCCCTGATGCCCTCGAAGCACCCCGTGCCGTAGTTGAAGGCGTGGGTCATGATGCTGATCTTTGCCTCATCTATGGGCACGATTCTGCCCTCGAAAAAGGCGTATTTGGTGGTCATCGATCCTTTCCTCCTTCTCCCCGTCAGGGGAGCATAGATGTTGTGCTTTCGTCGATCTGCAAGACCCGTTCAGGATGAGGGCCTGATCGCCTACGTTTGGGGAAAGCAGTGAGACTGCTGCTAGGCACGAGTGCTTGGAAGCGCTCGCGTTCTCATCCCACCAACTCGGTGACCTCTTTCAAAGAGCGACGGTTCGTCCGAGGCGGGAGAGGGCCAGCCGGGTAGCCCAAGGGAATGATGGCCATGGGCCGTAGACGGGATGGCAGGTCCAATGCGCGGGAGGCTTCCTCCTCATCAAAGGCGCCTACCCAACAGGCGACCAGGTCGGATGCCACAGCCGCCAGGAGCATGTGCTCTGTGGCCGCAGCGGTGTCCTGGACTGAATAGAGGTATCGCCCCCGGTCCCCGTACCTCCTCGCCGATCGCTCTGGCTCAGCACAGACCACGATCACTACGGGCGCCTCGGCGAGGAACCGCTGGTTCAGGGCCGCGCTCGCCAGGGCTCTCTTGACATCTTCGTTCCGCACGACGAAGAAGAACCAGGGTTGGCAGTTTCCCGCCGATGGCGCGTGGATGGCCGCCTGTAGCACCCTGGTGACCATCTCCGGGGGCACGTCACGATTCTGGTCAAAAGAACGAACACTATGTCTTCGCTCCACTACATTCCAGAAATCCATCGCCGCTTTCCGATGCTGCGTGTCCTTTCACCGGTGGCTTTCGCTTCGTGCGGAGCTGACCTGTTTGCCCAAGCTCCAACTCCTCAGTTCCTCGATGAAGCCCTCGTCAGTCATATCCAGGTGAATGGGCGTAATGGATACCCGGTCGCGAGCCAAGGCCCAGATGTCGGTCCCTTCATCTTCAGCGAAGCCGGTGGGCCTATCTCCACCGATCCAGTAGTATTCTCGCCCTCTTGGATCCTGGCGCTTCACGAGTTTATCCCGATAGAGGCGCCGGCCTAGCCTGGTGATCTCAACGCCCTCGATCTCGCCCGCAGGCACATTGGGCACGTTGACGTTGAGAAGAACGTTCCGGGGCAGTCCTCGGGCTACCACTTCCTTCGCCAAGCAGGCCACGAAGCGGGCAGCGTACGTGAAGTCTGCATCTTCGTAGGTGTCCAGCGACGCCGCCAGAGAAGGTATGCCGGAGACGGTGCCTTCGAAGGCCGCTGCAAGCGTGCCAGAGTAGGTGATGTCGTGTCCCACGTTGGCTCCGATGTTGATGCCGGAGACAACGAGGTCGGGCAGTTGCGGCAGGAAGCCCAGAACCGCGAGGGCTATGCAGTCAGAAGGCGCGCCGCTGCTGACATAGGCCCGGGAGCCATCTGGAAGTTCAACTTGACTTATGCGCAAGGGCTTGTGCATGGTCTTGGCGTGACCGGAAGCGCTCCACTCGTGATCGGGAACTATGACCGTGACCTGCCCCACGCTATCGAGAGCCTGCTTCAGATGCAAAAGGCCGGGAGAGTCGATACCGTCATCGTTGCTGACCAAGATCCTCGTCAAGCCGTTGCTCCCAGCTCGTCTTCCCGCCGTACGACGGCCCAGCGGTTCTCTGTCCAGACATCCCAACTCGTCTCTTCTGTTTCTTCCTCCTGCTTGTGAATGATGTAGATCAGGACTTCCTCGCTCTCCATGCGATTCCCCGCCGCATCTACTGCCACCACGTGGATCTTGTGAGGCACCGTTATGCTGTTCGTGATGGTGATGGGCGAAGTTTCGGTGACGGTTTTCCGCAACGCAGCGTCCTCCTCCAGCGTGGTGGTCATGACTATGGTCCACCTTTGGTTGAAAGGGCTCACCGTGTCGTAGGTGAGGAGTTCGTCGTCCAGATAGAATTCGACGCGATCCATGGAGAAGTTGTCCGTCGTCTGGGCTTGGATGCTGACCCACTCATCGTCCTCCATCACGTAGAGTTGGTCTGTGATGGGATACGTGATCTCGACCGTGGGTGAGATATTGTCTACCGTGACCTGGATGGTGGCCTGACGGTAGTAGCTGTTCCAATCCACCACCGACAGTTGCAGGGTGTAGAGGCCATCCAAGTGCTGGACATCCCAGGTTTCAAGCAGACCGTTGTCCACCGTGTTATAGTGATCTTGACCAATCTGGGTCCAGGACGAAGGATTGAGCCCCGGCCCGTACTGTAGCCGGTATAGCTGGACGTCGGGCCCGCGAGCGTTGCCCTGGACCTGAACTATGCCTCGTATGTAGCCATAGGGGCGGGGCTTGGTGATAGCGACATCGCCACTTGCCGGAGTGGGACCGTGGACATCGCAGTACTCGGTAGGCGGCTGGGCGACATCGTTCTCCCGTACCCAGTCGGCAGCCTCGGGAGGGTAGATCTCGAAAACCCTCTCCGTCACCTCGTCCAACGGACAGTAGACCGTAGCTAGCTTGCCCGTGGTGCGGCAGATGTGAAACATCCGGTGTATGTTATCATGCTCCGTGGGGACCGTGCCTGGTAGGAACACCTCTCTCACGGTACCGGAGCTGTGTTGCGTGGGCAACAGTCCGGAGGTGGCATCTACGACAGCCCACTCCAGTCCTGGAGGCTCAATGAAGGGAATGACTGGCTCGGATTCGAGGGCGGCCAGCATGAAGTCGTGCCATATGGGTGCTGCGCCTCGGGAGCCAGGAACGTGCTCCATGGCCTCATTGTCGCTGTTGCCCACCCATACCCCGGTGCATAGCTGGGGGGTGAACCCCATGGTCCAGGAATCCCGGAAGTCTTCCGTGGTCCCCGTCTTAGCCGCGACGGGCCGATCATTCCCCAACCAGAGCATGCTTCGAGAGCCAAAGGCGGGAGTTCGAGCCACGTTGTCTGACAGCATGTGGGTGCTGACGTATGCCACCTGAGGGCTGATCACCTCCCTCAGTTCCGGGCTGTGGTATTCCTCCAAGACGTTGCCGCTGGCATCCTCGACTCGCAGGATAGCCACCGGATCTAGCTCTCGGTACCCAGGCCTCAGCTTGTCTTCAGGCACAGGTTGTCCAGCCATGTAGCCCCCATTGGCAAGAACGCTGAAAGCGTACGTGTGGTCGATCAGCCTGACTTCTCCTCCGCCCAGTGTCAAACTCAAGCCGTAGTAGTCCCGAGCGAGTGTGTTGATCCCCATGCGATGAGCCAGATCTATGACGTTTCTCACTCCGACCCAGCTCATGACCTTCACCGCGGCCACGTTGATGGAACGAGCGAGGGCTTGCCGGAGTCGCAAGGGGCCGTGGAATTTTCGATTGTAGTTCTCCGGGGTGTAGGGGTGGGCGTAGTCCGGATCAGGGAACGTAGTGCGCACGTCCATGACCATGGTGGCTGGAGTGTACCCCTGCCGGAGGGCCTCGGTGTACGTGAACATCTTGAAGGAGGAGCCTGGCTGTCGCTCGGCCAGGGCCACGTTCACCTGTCCATCTATCTCCCTGTCGAAGTAGTCCAGGCTGCCCACCATGACCAGAATCTCGCCGGTGGCAGGCTTGATGGATACGACGGCGGCATTGGAGGCGTTGCGGTCGTCTGCCTGAAGTTCAGCAATATGCTCCCGAGCGATGTCTTCCGCCACGCGCTGCAGATCCAGATCCAGTGTAGTGTAGACCTTCAATCCTCCTTGATAGACTAAGTCGGAGCCATATCGCTGCTCGAGCAACTGGCGCACATACATCACGAAGTGGGGTGCCTTGATGTCGAATCTCACGGGCGCGTAGCGCAGTTTCTCGGCCTTGGCGGCCACAATCTCGTCGTACGTGAGATATCCTTGTCGGAACATGGCATCCAGAACCAGGTGTTGACGGATCTTGGCCTCCTCGGGATTCACAAGAGGCGAATGGGTGGCAGGGGCGTTGGGCAGTACAGCCAGCATGGCGCACTCGGCCAGGCTCAGGTCCTGCGCATGTTTTCCGTAGTAGGCCTGCGCAGCAGCCTCAACACCGTAGGCCATGTTCCCATAGAAGACCGTGTTGAGGTACCACTCGAGGATTTGATCCTTGCCGTAGCGTCGCGTGATTTCGACAGCTAGGATGGCTTCCCTGATCTTGCGCGAGACGGTACGCTGAGTTCTTTCCTCAGGGGGGATGATCACGTTCTTGACTAGCAGCGTAGTTATGGAACTGCCTCCCTCGAACCCTTGCCCAGTTACGTCTACGTAGAAGGCGCGAAGGATTCCACGGATGTTGATGCCGGGATTGGTGTAGAAGTCCTGGTCCTCGATGGCGATGGTGGCGTTTATCAAGTCATCGGGGATCTGATCCAAGGACACCACTGTGCGGTTGCCCCAGCGGGGGTCGAAAACCTCATAGAGCAGCTTGGTGCCGGTGCGGTCGTATATCTTAGTGGTCTTGAAGCTCTCAGCGGTCCGAACTTCGATCATCTCCGGCGGGGGTACCTGCTGGGCGTAGTGGGCATACACGCCCGCCACCGATCCCAGGCCGGCGACCACTGAGAACACCAAGCTCAAGACAATCACCCCGAAGGCAGAGATGGTTATCTTGGGGAGTTGGTTGTTGTTCTTGGCGAGGTGTCGGCGTTGTCTACGCCTGGCGATGATGAGTCTGATATTGGTGGTCATGGTCACTTGTCGGCGAAATTAGTCTATTCTCATGGTAACAGATGGGGAGGGAAAGTGCAAGCACACTATCGAACGACTCTGCTAACTAGTCGCGTTCGCTGGTCTTTGCACGACCATGAAGTGTGAGAGGCCAAATATCCGCAGAGGCGTGCCTTCGAAGAAGTATGTGATGCGGCGCAATGAAGCTCCCAGTCGGCTATGGCGGCTGCAAATGCTGTCATAGCCGGGGAATATCTGGCAGTGAATGACCGTTTGCAGGTCAAGGTCAGAAAACAGCCGACGTAGGTCTCTGACGGTATACGTTCTGACGTGGGGGCAGAGATGTGCTCGCAGCGGATGTGGCAGATAACTGACCGCAGGGAAGTTGCCGAAGCGATATTCGCCGCGCCAATAGACACCGTGGGTTTCGAATGGATACAGCCGGTTGGGAGCGAAGATGACCATTCTGCCTCCCGGCCCAAGAAGCCGGTATGCCTCCCGCACTGACTGGGCGTCATCCTCTACGTGCTCCAGAACCTCGTGCAGCAGAACAACGTCAAAACAGCCATCGGCGAAAGGCAGTCTCTCGGCCGCAGCAACCAGGAGGTTGGGCAGCCTTCTGCCGCCCTCCATTACTCTCTCCACTTCGATATCAATACCGTACACCCGGTCACTGAACTGGCGCAGCTTCTCGACATACGTGCCCAGTCCGCAGCCCACGTCCAGGATTCTCTTTCCGCTCAGGGGTGCGTACCTGTCTATGAGAGCCAGTCGTCGCTCTTGGCCAAAACGCCAGACGTAGCTGGGATGGCCTAAGATCGCCCCTCTGTCTGCGTGGACACTCACTGAACAACCACCAGTTCTTGAAGTCGGCGCGGCTGGGATATGCAGCCAAGGGTAATCTTAGCAGAAAGTGAATGCTCTTGTCAACGGTGGTCAGGCGGGATACAATACCAGGTGCTGTGAACTGGTCGCAGTGAGTCGGAAGAGGTGCTCATCCGACAACGGCGCAGATTGTGCTAACCGGCCTCGCTGTTGGGCGGGGAGACGTAGATTCTGTAGTGGGGGTAGACGAGAATGGAACCGCACAACTTGGTGATCATTGGCTCTGGGCCGGCAGCTCTGACGGCAGCCATTTATGGTGCTCGCGCTAACCTTTCCCCCTTGGTTATCACCGGCAAGGATCTGGGAGGGGCCGTGGGGCAAACCGACCGGGTGGAGAACTACCCCGGCTTCCCCGAGGGCATCGGAGGCTTTGAGCTGGCCCAGTCAATGCAGAAGCAGGCTGAACGCTTTGGGGCTGAGATCACGATGGACGAGGTTGCGGAGGTAGATCTCGCCACCTCTCCGTTCAAGGTCGGGGCGCATGGGAGCGAGCATGAGGCCAGATCGGTGATCATCGCCACGGGAAGGTCGCCCCGTAGGTTGGGAATTCCAGGGGAGAGCGAGTTCGCAGGGCGCGGTGTATCCACTTGTGCAACGTGTGATGGGTACTTCTATCGCGACCAACGAGTGGTAGTCGTCGGTGGTGGGGACACTGCGGTGAAGGAGGCGGTCTTTCTGACCAAGTTCGCCAGTGAGGTCCATGTCGTGCATCGGCGAGATAGGCTGCGGACGGAGAGAATCGTGGAAGACATCGCCAAGAGCAACGAGAAGATCCACTTCGTCTGCGATACCACGGTCACTGAGATTATGGGAGATGGTGGTGTGAACGGCGTTCGCTTGAAGAACGTCAAGACGGGAGAGGGATCGACCCTGGAGACACAAGGGGTCTTCATCTTCGTGGGCAATGTACCGAACAGCGAGCTGTTCAAGGGTCAGTTGGAGTTGGATGAGGCGGGCTACATCGTCACCGATGAGCGACAGATGACCAGCGTGGAAGGCGTCTTCGCCGCCGGCGATGTGCAGGAGCGGGTGGCCTGGCAGATCTCAACCGCCGTCGGATCGGGCGCGAGGGCGGCCATGCAGGCGGAGGAATACATAGCTGAATTGGAGGGGCGGGCTCATCCTGAGCGTGATGCGTAGCGGACGAACCCTGTCTGCTCACGCTCTCGTCGGCGGGCAGGGAGGGGGCCCGTGAGTCCGAGCCGATGGCGCGGTCGATTCGAGGCATCTTGAGTGGCATTCCCTGAAGAGGAGATCTTCTCTTGCCCACAATTGAGATCGCTGGCGAGAGTCTGTTCTACGCCCGACGGCTAGCGAAAGGGACGAAGTCCTGTCTGGTCTTTGTTCATGGCGCAGGCGGTACGCATCGTCATTGGGGACGGCAACTGAGGTGGTTGCAAGGCGCGAACTTGTATGCGCTGGACCTGCCCGGACATGGTCGTTCAGCAGGTGGGGGGCGGGCTTCGGTTGACGCTTATGCGGCGTCTCTACAGGCGTTCTTGGAAGCTCTGGGCCTGACGCGGGCGATTCTGGCGGGACATTCCATGGGTGGGGCGATCGTCCAGCTTCTAGCCCTCGAACATTCGTCTATGGTGGGGGGACTGATTCTCGTCGGTACCGGAGCCAGACTGCGGGTGCTGCCCAGCCTGCTGGATGCGTTGGCGAATGGCTTCGAGGAGACGATAGAGGCCCTACTGGGCTATGCCTACTCGCCCTCTGCTCCCATGGATCTGGTCGAACTCGGTCGGCAGGAGTGGCTGGCGAACTCCCCGGCGGTGATCCGTGGCGATTTCCTGGCCTGTGACCGGTTTGATGTGATGGACAGGTTGGGAAGGATCCACTGTCCGACACTGGTGCTGTGCGGCGAGGAGGACAGGCTGACTCCGCCGAACTACTCGCACCTCCTGCGGGACAGCATCACCGACGCAGCGCTGACTGTCATCCCCGATGCGGGTCACATGGTGATGCTGGAGCAACCTCAACGGGTGAATCGTGCCATCGAGGAGTTCCTCCAAACCACGGTTGCATAGGCTGACCTTCTCCTCCGTGGTTTCGGAACTAGAAAGCAGGATCTCGCTCGAATTCCTGTCCCTGTGCCTCCAGCCAAGCCGCCCTCGCATCACCGACCAAGTGCAGAGAGCCGGTGACACACACGAGATCCTCTTTGTCCGCCAACTCCAGTGCTCGCCACAATGCCGAAGCCGGGTCGGACACGATAGTGAGAGGGGTTTCTGAGGGTTCCGTGCGCTCCACAATGACCGCGGGCTCACCCGCCCGGGGATGATCTGCTTGCGTGACGATCACTTCCTCGGCGTGAGAGGTCAGCTCTCTCATTATGGCGGTGATATCCTTGTCCAGCGAGAACCCTACGACGAGAATCAGATCGTCGAAAGCCAGATACTGTCGCAGAGCCCCCATCAGCCGTTGCACCGAATCGACGTTGTGCGCCCCGTCCATCACCAACAGAGGCTCTCGTGTCAGGATCTCCAGGCGGCCCGGCCACTTCACTCGCCGCAGTCCCTCTGCCACGTGCTCGAGGGAGATGCCTATCTCCTGGCGGCACAACTGATCTATGGTGGCGATGGCGGTGGTGGCGTTCACTAACTGGTAGCGACCCAGAAGGGGGATCCAGAAATCCCGGCTTCTCTGGCCCTCGATCAGTCCACCTGGATCGGGGATCCCACACCTCGCTTCGAAGGACTGGCCTTCCATGTTTGCCTCACCTGGCTGCCACAGCCAGTCCCTGCCCACGCGGATCAACGGAGATCGCTTCTTGTGACAGACATTGGCGATCACCCGCTCAGCGGCTGCCATTTGTGGGGAACAGACCACCGGTCTCCCTTCCTTGATGATGCCTGCTTTCTCGCTGGCTATCTCCTCTAGTGTATCGCCCAGGATGTAGGTATGGTCGTAGCTGATGGAGGTGATCACCGCCACCAGCGGCTCGATCACGTTGGTTGTATCCAGGCGGCCCCCTAGACCAGTTTCGACCACGGCCAGGTCCACTTTCTGCTCGGCGAAGTGCTGAAAAGCCAGAGCGGTCATGATCTCGAATGTGCTGGGATCCGGCAATTGCTGTATGAAAGGCTTGAGACCATCGAGGGCTGCAATCATCTGCTCCTCGGTCATGAGGCGGTCGTTGATCCTGATCCGCTCACGGAACGTATGCAGGTGGGGTTGGGTGAACAGCCCGACTCGGTATCCCGCCGCCTGTAGTACGCTGGCGGTCATCGCGCAGGTGGAGCCCTTGCCTTTGGTGCCGGCGACGTGAATCGCTCTCAGTCGCCTGTGGGGGTCACCGACCATCGAAAGCAGGGTCTTCATGTTTTCCAGGTCGAAGCGCGTGGGGACATACTTGTCGGGGGCCAGCTTCTCCTGGTCCACGAAGCTGTAGATGTAATCGAGGGCTTCTTGGTATCTGCGATCTTGGCTAGTCACTGAGTTGGGGGTTTGTAGAGTCGGCGCTGATGATGACACGGAGGCCGATCTGGCGGAGCATGGCCTTGATCTCTTTGACATCATCGCGGCTACTCCACCGGCGGCGGAAGCGGTCAACGGAAGGGCCTACTAACTCGGCAAAGCTCTTCTCCATGGCGGTGGGATCAAGGCGGGTGATGGTGTGCTGCTTGCCTTCTAGTTCACTCTGGATCATCTCCAGTTCATCCTCTAGCGTCCCCCGCCGCATGTAATATTCTGATCGGTCGATGAGCAGGCTCTCATAATCGCGGGTCCATTGCTCCAGGGTGCGTAGGATCCTGGTCTCCGCCGCTTGTAGGCCAGCCAGGTCCTCAGCGGCGCCCTCCGTTTTCTGATCAGCCAGGGCCAGCAGCTCCTCCTCGAGTAGGCTGGGCTCGGTGGCCCGCGCGATGAGCCAATCCAGAACGTCCTCTTCGACCATCTCCAGCCGGACACCATTGCGGGGTGTGGGCCGGCGGCATTCGCTTCGGGGGCGAGGACAGATGAGATACTTGAAGAAATGCTTGGTGCTCCCGCCTCCGGTGATGGTCATGCGGCCGCCACAGTACCCGCAGTAGACGAAGCCGCTCAAAGGGTACTGCGTATAGGGGTGGCGCTTGCCCTGTTCTCTCCTGGCGGCCATCTCTCGCTGCACTGCATCCCAGGTATCCTCGGAGATGATGGCCTCGTGTTTCCCTGGAGCGGAGACCCAATCGCCTGGATCCCGCCAATCGCGCTCTCGATGATCCCAGCGGCGCCAGGTGACGCGGCCTGAGTAGTAGGGAGAGGCCAGCATGTACTTGAGTGCCGTGGCGTTGCGGGGATAAACCTCGACTGCATGTGCCTTGGCCAGGCGCAGGATGCCCTCATAGGTATTGCCTTCCAGGAACCATCCGAAGCACTGACGCACGAGTTGGACTTCCGGTTTGTAGGGAATCCCATAGCCTTCATCGCCGAGGCGGTATCCGAAGGGGATCCGATTGTTCGGGTGATAGCCGTCTTTGACACGCCGGCGGGTGCCCATGCGAAAGCGGGCCTGGAGCTCGGCGACCTCATCCTGGCTCCTGGCTCTCTCTACACTGCGGAGCCAGATGGACGCACGATCTCTCTGCTCGGCGAACTCCTGGGGATCCTGGACCCGGGTGGGCATGGCCATGGAATAGACCTGCACCTTGTACTCCGCCAGATACTCTTCCACCTGGGCGATCAAGGCATCCTTCCGACCGAGGCGATCACGTCCACGGCAGATGAGCAGGTCAATACTACCCGATCGGGTGAGGTCCATCAGTTCTGTGTACACAGGCATTTCAGTGGCGGCATCGGCCAGGAAGATGTAACCCCGACTGTGGCCGGGGATGATCAGGGGATCGTGGACTTCGTGCCAGCGCTCGTTACGTTCGATGAGCTCGCGGGCGGCGGAGATCTGCGAGGGGATGGAATCCTTCTCCTCAGAGGCTTGGGGCTTGCTGGAGACAGCAGCCCAGATGATGCAGCGCATTGGTTTACCGAGCGCCCGGTAGAGTCATTGGCAGAGACTCTCGCATGGTTCTCCATCCTGGTTCTGATCAAGTTTGGAGGGATCGCCCGGGCAGGCGTTCCAATAGGACATGACATCTGCGCATGAGGAGAAATCGCCGCAGTTGTAGAGATCCCCGCTGCAGTCCCAGGATGGCTCTGGGCTGGCGGGGGATGTTGTTGGCATCTGTGGCTGTGGAGATGTTGCTGTTGGAGCCGCGACGGTAGCCTGGGCCCAGAGGCCCCTACCGCCCTCTCTGGCCTCCCGCTCGAGATCAACGAACAGATCAGCGAACGCCACATCAGGCGGGTAGGTAGCGGCCTGCGCATAGCCCAGCGCGACCAATTCAGCGTTGACGAACAGCTCTCCCACATACACATATCGGAGAAGCCTGCCATATCGGTCCACGTCTGATACGTCTTTCTCCAGTTTCACCAGTTGGCCTTCCACTAACTGTCGATTCGCTTCGGTCGCCTCGGAGCCGCCTGGCTGATCGGATTCAGGACAGTTGATGCCGATGTACCTGACAGAGAACAGCATACCTCCTATGTCGACCTTGATCGTGTCGCCATCGATGACTCTGACGACCGCCACTTCTGTCATGGTCTCAGGACTAGGCTCTTGCGGAGTTGTAGCCGTCGCTCCTATTACACTCGGCGCAGTCGTCGCTAGGGGGATGGGCGTTGTGGTTGGAAGGTCTGGGGTGGGCGCTGCGCCGCAGGCGAGGGAGAGCAGGAGCCAGAGAGTCGCTATTGATGCGCACAGGCCGCGCTTCATTCTTCGCCCTCCTCAGTGTATTCTCCTCGCTCCTCAGCTACCAACCGAAGCCGGTCCTGCACGATGCGATCCACGTCGGTGGAGAAGCGCAGCAAGCCCATGATGTTATCTAGTATTTCTCGTCTTTCAACGGGAGATCTGATCTTGCGAAGCATGCCAATGAGTTCGGTTTCATCTCTGGCCAGATCCTCGGTTTGCTGCTGAGATGGGAGCCAGCCGGCTATCTGACAGAAGTAATCCACCCCGAGGCCGAATGCGAGCGCAATGCCAGCGAGCTTCTTCGCAGATACATTCGGATGTTCCCCGTGCTCAAGGCGGTTGAGATAGGACTTTGCGACCCCGGACCTTTGCTCAAGCTGTCCGAAGGTCCAAGCGTGGGCCTCCCTATGTTTCTGGATGGCCCGGCCGAATCTGACAGCATCGACGCTCTTCTCTTTCTTGGTCATATCACCATTGTACCAGACAAGTGTTGCCAATTGGGGATTGTTTAAGCTTCTAGGGCTTGACAAATGGCAAAAAGCGTGTATAATAGGGGATGAAAGGTGCGAATATGGAACAGGTAGCAGATCTGATCGTCAGGCTGGGAGAGAAGGCGAATAGCACGACACAGAGGGACGTGGCTCGCAAGATAGGCATCAGCGAGACACAGCTAACTAGGCTGCTGAAAGGCGAAAGGCAGCCGGGGAGCAAGACACTGGCTGGTATCGTTCAGGCCTACCCGGACTTGTTGCCTTACGTATCCCTTTTTTTGGCTGAGAAAGTGCAGATTGGCAACGGTCAGGAACCAATTAGGGATGCAAAGCGCCCCTAGCCATCGGTAGGTGAAAGACCAACGTCTGGTGGCGGGGGCGCTCTTTGTGGGGAGGGAGAGATGAGTTCAGTCGAGCCTATATTGGCAGTAGTGAAGATCACGGATCAAAACAGGCAAACAATCTTCGAGATGGCTATGCGAGTTTACTTGGGCGAGAAGTGTGCGTATTGTGGCCGTACTTTCGCCACTCTTGACGATGTGCAAGAGGCTGTTTGGTACGGTGCTCACGCAAATGGTCGGCGCGCATGTGAAGCCTGTTGGGATGCCGCGCACGTGGAGGGACAGAGTGAAGACGATTGAGTTCGCAACCTGGCTCCTAGCGATCGTTCTCTTGCTGATCATGGCAGCCCTGGGATGCCTGGGATGCCTGGGGCTGCCCTTTCCACTGCCATGACGATCATCATCAAGGACGGGAAGAGAATCGAGATCACGGCGCGGGTGTCCGACGACGAGGTGGGTCGGATCTTCCTGCGCTATATGTTGTCCCTGGGAGGGAGAGATGATACCGCAGAAGCTGACTCTGGAAAACTTCATGTGCTACGGCCCTCAGCCGACGACGCTGGACCTGAACGGGATCCACCTGGCGTGTCTGGCCGGCGAGAATGGCCACGGGAAGTCGGCAATCATCGACGCGATCACGTGGGCGCTGTGGGGGAAGGCGCGATCACGCCGCGATGATGAACTGATCCACCTGGGACAGGAGCAGATGAGCGTGGGGTTGGACTTCCTACTGGGCGACGAGCAGTACCGGGTGCTTCGCCAGAGGAGCAGCACTGGCCGGGGCAACAGCGCGCTAGAGCTTCAGATCGTCAACAACGGCCAGGCCAGGCCGCTGACAGGGAATACGCTACGAGAGACGCAGCAAGCGATCATCGACACCATCTGCATGGACTACGACACGTTCATCAACTCGGCTCTGCTCCTACAAGGCAGGGCCGACGAGTTCACCAACCAGCCCCCCGGCGAGAGGAAGAGAATCCTGGGCGAGATCCTGGGGCTTTCTCTGTGGGAGACATGGGAGCAGCGGGCCAAGCAGCGGAGCAGGGCTGCAGAGCTACGCCTGGGCCAGGTGCAGGCAGCAGCCGCTCAGATCGAGGAGGAGCTGGACAAGAAGTTTGATTACCAAGAGGAGTTTAACTTAGCGCAGACCTCCGTTGGCAGATTGGCGGCTGAACTGCAGGAGCAGACGAAGCAATTGCGTGCAGTTCAGGACAAAGCCGCCGAAGCTGGCCTGAAGAAGCAAGCCCTCACCGACGTCAGACTTGAGCTCACGAATCGGCAGAGGGAATTGCAGACGCTCAACGATCGAATCGCGTCGGTGGATCCAGAAGCGGCGGAGAAGATCAGCCGGGAACTGCAGGTAGTGATGGAGCAATTGGCCAGCGCTGGCGATGCGGAAGCGGAGAAGCTGGCGAGCGCTGAGGATCATGAAGCGGAGAAGGAACCCTATCAGAAACAGCGCGAGGTACTGGCCAGCGAGGAGGCCGGTCTACAAGCCACCAACAAGCAGTTGAAGGCGGACATGGATGCCCTGGCCGAGGAGATCGAATTACTCAAGCGGGCCGAGGCTCAATGCCCGCTGTGCGATAGCGAACTCACGGAAGAGCATCGACACCAGATCCTGGCCGATAAGCAGGCCGAGGGAAAGGCGAAGGCAACGAGCTACCGGGACAACAAGACGCGCATCTCAGAGATCGAGCAGAAGGAGTTGCCGCAGGTCAGACAGATGCTCTCGAACATAGATCGAGAACTGGCGGAGGCAAAGAGGCTGAGGGAACGAGACCTGGCGGAAGCAAAGAGGCTGAGAGAACGAGAGCTCACACTTTCTCAGGAGATCGCCCGACTGAAGAGCGAAGGGGAGCGATTGGCGGAGTGGGAGGAACAAGCGATCGCCCTGGACCAAACGCTGGAGCAGCTCACCGATCGGAAGGATCTCCTGGAGGAGGAGTTCCGCAGCCTGGAGGAGATCACAGCAGTCAGGGCAGGACTGGAGATGAAAGTCCGTCAGCTCGAGGAACAAGCATCGCACGCGAAGATGCGGCTGGGCGCGGTGCAGCAGAAGCTGGATCACTGCACCTACCTGGAGGGTGAGAAGGAGAAGAGGCAGGAAGAGCACGACGAGGCCGGCCGGGAGAAGGCGATCTTCGATGAGCTCCGCCTGGCGTTCGGCAAGAGGGGGATCCAGGCCATGATTATCGAGACGGTGTTGCCTGAGATCGAGGAACAGGCCAACCAACTGCTGGAGCAGATGACCGATGGCCGAATGCATCTGTCATTCGAGAGCCAGAGGGAGACGAAGAAGGGCACCCTGATGGAGACGCTGGACATCGAGGTCTCCGATGAGTTGGGAAGCCGGAACTACGATCTCTTCTCCGGCGGGGAGGCCTTCCGCATCAACTTCGCCATCAGGATCGCCATCTCGAAGCTGCTGGCGAATCGGGCGGGGGCCCAGCTCCGGACGCTGATCATCGACGAGGGCTTTGGGAGCCAGGATGGCCATGGCAGGGACCGGCTGGTGGAGGCCATCAACTCCGTGCGTGATGACTTCGCGCTGATCCTGGTGGTCACGCACATTGAGGAGTTGAAGGGAGCGTTCGGCAACAGGATAGAAGTAGTGAAGGGCCCCGCGGGGTCCATGATCTCGGTGAATTAGGAGGGAGAGGTGAAAGCATTGCACTTTGCTGACGTGCACCTGGGCTCCGATGAGTCGGGGCCCATAGACCCAGAGACAGGACTGAGTGCCCGGTTGATGGATTTCCTGAAGTCTCTGGATGCCATCGTGGAGTATATCAAAGCCGAGGAGATCGATCTGGTCCTCTTCTGCGGGGATGCATACAAGACCAGGACGCCCACGCCCACCTTGGTGAGGGAATTCGCCCAGCGGATCCGCTTGATGGCGGATCTTGCGCCTGTGGTCCTGGTGGTGGGGAATCACGACTTGCCTGGGGCCTGGGGCAAGGCGCACACGCTGGAGATCTACCGCACCCTGAATGTCGAGAACGTCTACATCGCCGATCGTCCCCAGCTATTCCCGATCGAGACCAAGTCCGGCGTGGTGCAGGTGGTGGCGATGCCCTGGGCCACGCGGCATAACCTGATGGCGCAGGAGAAGGTGCAGGGGCTGCCTCTCGACCAGATCAATGAGCTGATCGCTGATGCGGTGGCGCAGACCATCGAAGGCTTCGCCCGGGGCCTCACTCCAGAGCAGCCGGCGATCCTGGCCGGGCACATGACAGTGGCGGGAGGCGCGTTTGGCTCGGAGCGGAGCGTGATGCTGGGCTCCGACATCGTGATCCCGCTGGAGGCGGTGGCGTTACCTCAGTTCGACTACGTGGCCCTGGGCCACCTGCATCGACACCAGATGCTCCACGATTCTCCCCCAGTCGTCTACTCTGGCAGCATAGAGCGGATTGATTTCGGCGAGGAGAAGGAGGAGAAAGGCTTCATGGTCGTGGAGATCGGGCGGGAGGAGGAAGGATTGTTCGATGGCGCCTACGTGGAGACAGAGTTCATCCCCCTGAACGTCCGGCACTTCCTGACGATCGAGGTCTCCGTGGACGGGAGCGATCCCATGACGGCCATCATGGAGGCCATCGATGCTGAGAAGCTCCAGGAGAAGGTAGTGCGGATGGTGGTCAATAGCACGGCCGAAGGAGAGGCATTGCTGGACAAGGCACAGATCCAGAAAGCATTAGGGGCAGCCTTCCGGTTGGCGAGCTTGACGACGAACGTGGAACGGGCGACCCGGGTGCGATTGGGAGACATGGACTACCGCGAAATGGGGCCGCTGCAGCTGCTGGAGGCGTACCTGGAGAGCAAGGGCAAGCCAGCAGAGGAGCAAGAGGCCCTGGTGAAGGCGGCTGAGGAGTTGATCAAGGAGGGAGAGCAATGAGCATCGTCGGGATGAAGGACACGTACCGCCCGAAGAAGATCGGACGGGTGGGTCTCGGAATCACGGTGCCTGTGGAGGACGAGCACGGGGAAGTGAAGATGAGAGATGGGGAGATGGTGACCATGCCCAAGGCCACCGATTACTTCGTGGTAGAGGAGGAGGTACAGGAGCTGTACGGTGCTGAGCCCAAGCAATTGCCGATCTTCTTTCTCATGGACAAGGAGAGGGAGGTATTCCCGCACAACCTGATGTTGTATGCCGCCCGGGGGTTGCTCTGCATGGGAGATGGAGAGCGGGTCCACTTCCGCCGCCACGTCAAGGGCAAGGAAAGCGAGGTCCTGATCTACGGGCAGGTGGCGAAGTGGGAGAAGATCGAGCGCAATGGTGTCGCCGACCTGTGGAAGAGCGATAAGGGCTATGGGACGGTGGAGAAAGTAGGCAACTCTGTGCAGTGTCTGTATTTCGAATGCCCGCGGTTCAAGCCGTGGATGTGCCGTCCCACAGGGATGCTAAAATTCGCCATCAAGGGCATCGTCCGGCAGGGATATTGGCAGATGACCGTGCATCTGAATCCTATGGAGGAGCTTCTAGGGCAGTTGAGGCATGGCCGGCATTTCATCGAGCAGTATTGTGGGCGGGCAACGATCGAGCACGCCGAGTGGCTGCTGACGCTCACGGGCCCAGAGAAGAAGTGGATTGACACCAGGCAGGGCCGCCGACTCATCGATGTCTGGACTCCAGAGCTGGAACTGGACCCGGCGTGGATGACGCGGGCCATGGAGGGGCGGGTGAAGCTCCCGCACTTAGAGCAGGTGACGGTGGATGACGTGTTTGGCCCGGCGAAGGAGCCCGAGCCAGCGATGGATAGCGAGCTGCTGGACGATCTGCCATACGATCCGACGGGCGAGGAGGAGCAGGAGGCACTGCTGTTCTGATCATGCCTTTCATGGACACGTGCATCTACTGCGGCATCTCGTACTACCCGATGATGCGGTGGACGAAACAAGATCACAAGGAGGTGATCACCGTCTGCTACCAGAAGAAGTGTGAGCGAGCAGCCAGGGCAGCCGGATTCAAGCGGCTAACCGGGCTGACTGTATACACGGAGGGAGAGCAATGAACCAAGACCAAGTTAAGATCCAGTTCTGGAAGAAGATCGACATGACGGGAGAGGGAGAACCCTGCGATGAGTACATGGCGAAGCCGGTGTGCAGGCTCCGAGACCAGTTGCACAAGCTCAAAGTGGAGGGCAAGGACAAAACCATCATTGAGTCGTGGGATTTGATGGTGTCCTGATCCTGAGAAGAACTTGCGAGGCTAAAGCGATGAAGGACGAGATCAGAGACATCCTCTGGCCGATAGGACTGACGTTGGTCGGAGCCTGGGTATTCTACCATCTGGCCCAAGACATGATGCGCGGGCTGTTGACGCTAACAGGGATGTTCTAACCGAGGTCATGCTACTGACAGCGGTCATCGTAGGCAGCCTGTGCACGGTAGTCGGCGCATTGACTGTGCTGGTGGCCATACGGAAGGGAAACTTAATGGCGGCGTGGACGAGGAAGAAGGCATTGAACGAGGAGGACATCGGGATCGCCCTTCTGCGCGCTGTCAGGATCAATGAGAAGGCGGAGGCCGTGTACCTGGAACATCAGGATCCCCGGCTGCTGGTGATGGCGAAGGACTCGAAAGAGATACACACGAGGCTGACGCGGGTCATGTACCGCACGTATGGCCAGGGAAGGTTGTTTGATGAAGAAGATCAGGATTCGCAAGCCTTGGGATGAACAGGGATCGCTGGCGCTGGTCCGGGCATTGACCTATCTCGGAATCGTGTGCTGCTTTCAGAACGACAACGGCCAGGGCGCGATCATCATCGAGATGGATGATGCGGACGACCAAGCGCTACTCCGGCTGTGGGATGAGCTGACGGATCTCCGGGTCAGCTACATCGAGGCGAAGCAGGAACTGATGGTCACACAGCTTAGCTACCTGGGGGGTGATGGTGCCGCTGCCACCTAGATACAGCCTGTTGCCGATGGCGGTAGTCAGGATGCGGGAGCTACCACAGCACCTCAAATGGACTTACGCCGTACTCTACGCCCTGGCATGGATGCATGATTATCAATGGTCAGACGAAACACTCGAACAGCTCGCACGGACGTTCACAGACCTCGGAGACGAAATCAACCCCCGGGGGATCAGACAGCGGCTTTCAGATCTGAAGCGATATGGCCTCATCGAGAGGCGCCAGGTCGGAGGTCGATACAGAACGTGCCTCAAGGTACGCCACGATCAGACAGGTGACGCCCCCAACGTCACCCCTCAGCGCTCAGGTGACGCCCTAGAACGTCACCCTATTAATAATAGTGTTGTTGTTGAAGCTGATTCTGAGAAAAAGAAACTAGATCATCAACAACAACAGATTAATACTAAGGGGGGTGACGTTGAGCGCAACGAGGAGCTCCTGGCGGACATGGGCGTCGTCGGCGGAGTGCGGTACAGGCTGGCCACGGAGACCTGGGTGACGCCCGACTACCTGGAAGCCATCAGGGAGTACAAGGCATCGGAGGCGGCCAAGGGCAATAAGCTGGGGCCCGGGTGGGTGGTGAAGTTCGTAGGGGAGAAGCGGCCCGCGCCGGAAGTCGAAGCGACAGAGCCGGATCGCTATCGGTATGTGGAAGGGAAGTACAAGGATTACATCAAGCATTGAGGGAGGAAGATGCAACGACAAGTGGATCATGCGGCGGAGGGATTGACTTGCGCGATCATCCTGCTGCTGTCGGCGAGCGGTGCCATCGGCGCTAGCTTGGAGGCCATAAGGATTCACCCTGCCTACGGGAAAGAAATGCCTTGGCTTAGGACCGGTATGAATCTGAGCGATCAATCATACCGCGATGAAGTGGCAAGAATCTTGGAGGCGGTAGGGAAGGAATGAGAGCGCGGCAATGCGTGATCACGTTTGACGAGCCCGGGCTGGACCGCGAAGTGAGGGCCGGCAAGTTCGTGTGGATCCAGATAACCAAGCGGCCGAAGCGAGGCTATTGGGCCTACGTGAACAACGTCTCGGTGCAATGGGACCTGATGCAGGAGCTAGATGCCTGGGGGATCGCGCCCTGCGTGCTCCAGGCGATGGAAGAGATGGGGATCGACCAGATCCACTTCTGCTGCAAGGAGGAGAAGGCCACATACATCACCGATGTGGCCACGGTGAAGAGATTCGGGATCCTGCGGAGGTATGGGAACAGAGGAACGCACTGGCATCTACCGCGGCGATACTGGAACCGCCCCCATGGTGGTTTGGAATATCCGTGGGTGAACAAGGAGTGGAAACTGAAATGGCTTGAGCCTGAGAAATTGCAGGCGGAACAGATGGAGATGGCGTTGTGAGCGGAAGCGGAATCAACGAGGGTAATCTATACCGTGAGCCGCCACTCCTCTTCCGCTGCGAGCGGTGTGGCAGGGAGCAGCCATGGCATCTCAACAGGCTACCGGAACCGTGGGAATGCATGTGTGGTGGAGAGATGAAAAGGATTAAGGAGGGAGAGATGAGGAAGGGAACGGATGTACTAAGCGACGCTCACTGCGTACCGAAGAACAAGATCGTGACATCGCGCTGGCAACCGAGGGAGGATGGTCATAGCGGAGAACGGTTCGATGGGCTGGTGAAGTCGATCGAATGCCACGGGATCATCAACCCGCTACAGGTCTTCGTGAATGAACAGGGCCAGTACGAACTGATCACGGGACATCGCCGCCTCGCAGCGGCCAAGAGGACACAGGACCGCAATGTCCAGATCCCTATCCGAGTCATAGGGGATCTGGAGCAGGGAGAGGTCACGAAGCAATTGGCCTGGTTCCACGAGATGGTCCTGGTGGACAACCTGCATCACGAGGACCTGACGCCGATCGAGCAGGCGAAGGGGATCCACAGCCTGATGGAGGAAGAGGGCCTGACCCAGCAAGATGTCGCCAAGGCCATGGGCAAGAGCCAGCAGTGGGTGAGCGACCGGGTGGCGCTCTTGAAGTTGGCGCCGGAGGCCCAGGAGGCCGTTACCGAGCGCGCGGTAGAGGTCACGATCGCGCAGAAGCTGGCGCAGTTGCCGGAGGACATGCAGATGCTGGTGATGGAGAGGATCAAGCATCGGACATCCAGGGAGGCGGCCGGGGTGATCGGCGCGATCAAGGAGGCGCTGGAGCCTGGCTTCTGGGACCTGCCGGAAGATGAGCTGTGGACGCCGGCGATGATCAACATCAAGCGGTACGTGGATCATTGCCTGGAGCAGGTGAGGGCGCTGACGCCTGATAAGATGGGCGAGATCATCAACAAACTTCACAAGCAAAGAATGCTGGGCCGGATCAAGGAACTACCCAGTTACTGGATGACCGCCTTCGGCTCCGCCTGCGGCATCGGCAACGTGAGCCTGACCGATTGGCTGAAGGAGCAGGGCCATAGCTGCGAGACGTGCATCTGGAGAGAGGACGAGATCTGGATGGAGTGCGGTGGCGAGGATGATGGGATCTGCGGCCACTTCATGCACCAGGATGATCCGATCCGTCTGGAACCCTTGGAAAGCGAGGATTGCGAGGATTGCAAAGAGGATCCTGGCTGGTGCACCGACGTCGGCTGCTTCATCAAGCACGTGAAGGCGGCGAAGGCCAAGAAGGATGAAGCGAGCGGCGAAGATGATCTCTCAGGAGAGATCGAAGATCACGATCGGCTGAGGGAGTTCTACAACCGCCAGCAGCAGGAGGATGTGGACTGCCATCACTGGCAGGCCCAGGCCTGCGAGCACTGCCGGCAGTTCCGGGGGCCTGACCAACGGGACCAGTGCGGCGCGGTGGGCGGTGAGCACAATATCTGGACAGACTTCTGGAGATCCGGAGACGTCATCGTTCCCAGGTGCTCAGTGTACTGGCTGCGCGATCTATCCAGAGTGCCGGAGGTATCGCAGAGTGCGCTACGCGAGATCATGAGCAGTTGGGTATCCGAGATTGCCTGTGGCTACAGGACTATGGGTTGGCTGGTCGATGTCGAGGACAAAGACGTGCGCGGCGCACTCGAAGAGATGGATCTGAATCAGAAGCAGTTGGCATCGGTCGTCTCCATGGCCATCAATGCGAATCGGCTCACCAGGATGATCGGTATCGGTGGGACCGATCGCAGGCAGATGGATCCGGTGACAGGGGAATACACCACGTGGCAGAGGCTGATAGAAGGCGAGGACGATACGGAGAACTCGCTGGAATGACCATGGCGTCCGGCGGGTACGGGGCTGGGAGAGGTATGGGCGACCTTCGCCCAGCCCTGGAATCATAGATATGACCAAACTCTTCATCATCGCTGCGATCTGCGGCCTCCTCGGGCCCCCCCAGGTGGGTGTGGGAGGGTTCTACACGGAGCCGGGGCTGTTCAAGGAAGTGTGCGAGCGCAGGATGGCCAACCGCTGGCATCCCGAAGGCGTGGAGCTACACTGTAACTGGCCGTGCCTCGTGGCTGGCATTGAGCACGACACGCTGGGCCGCTGGGTCGTGGTAGACGTGGGCGCATCGTTGCACCTTTGACAAGTCGTTGACGTGGGGTGCGGAGCGCACCTCGAAGAGCTGCGAGAGAGGGGCGAGGTGATCGAGATCCCCTACTGGCTGGCGATGGAAGCCGGATGGGATGGGTATCAGCCGAACGTGAGGGTGTGGTGGATTGGAGGTCGCTGATGAAGGCCAAGCCCATCTGGAAGTGGCTCCTCGGGCGGGAGGAGAAGAAGCCGACACTGCCTGGGCCCGGGATACGCACAATGCTGATCGTCGGTAGAGTTACAAAGGGGCCAGATGGTGCGCCCGCCGTGGTGGGGCGCGTGATAACGATCTGGTGGAATTAAGATGACTGAGAAACGCTGTGCTGTATGCAAGAAGGTGATTACTGAGGACGACCTGTCAACGACATTGAGGGCGAGGGGACGGGATGTTGCGACTTGCTGTTCGTCTAAGTGCTTCACGGCATTGTGCGAGTTGGCCCCAAAGATGGTAGTGGCGCGACGACAGGGGCGGCGGAGATGCAACTGATCACTAGAATGCCGTGGAACAAGGACTTATCGGTGAACCATTCTCGGATGGGGCCGAAGGGCAACTGGCATCTGAAGCGCCCCGTTGAGGCGTGGATGGAACGGCTATCGTGGGAAGTGAAAGCTCTCAACGTGCTGAATTGGGGCTTGCCGCTAATCGTGACTGTTGACTTTCGGTTCCCCGACAAGCGCAAGCGCGATGACCACAACTACTACAAGGTCATCTGCGATGCCGTCGCCGCTGGCCTGGACATCGACGACAAAGACCTCCGGATCAGCACGGGTACGGTGGAAGTCAATCGCGAGAATCCGGGGTTTACCATAAGTGTGGAGGACGAAAGCAAGTGAGGTTCCTGCTTGCGCTCATCATCTGGTCATCGACGTTCCTGACGTGGACGCCCGATGGCAAGGATACATTGGCCAAGATGGCCGTTGAGCCAATGCCTCACGACTCCTGGTGTCAAATCGCGGAGTTGCATTATGTCATGCCCGCCTGTGTGGTGGAAACAACTATCTACTACAGGCCAGCATTCGAGATGTGGGTCCTCCTGCATGAATCCCAGCATGTCCTCTGCACCAAGTACGGTATCGGCAACTCGGACTGGGACAAGTTCGCAAGGGTAGCGATGAAGGCACTGAGGAAGGGCGACTACAGCCGCACTCAGATAAGGGAGGCCAAATACATGACATCGTATGGAGGCCATGAGCTTCATGCACAGCTTCCCTGGATTGTGAAGGGCAAGATCCCGCCGTGTCTCCAGCGCTGGTATCCGTGGTTTGAGCTCAGCGAGGGAAAGGCCAAATGACTGAGAGAATCGCGTCGCTGATCACTGAGGACGGTATCTGGTTGCCGGTGAAGAAGCGGACCGCGGCGGTGATCCGGGAGGTGTATGTACTGCAAGACAAGATCGAGTCTTGCAAGAAGGGGAGCATCGAGATTATCATTGATTTCAAGGACGGGACGGTGAAGCCGACGGTGCGCGAGGTGGGAGAACCGAGGAGGATTGAGTGATGGACAAGCCGACAATGATTCAGGAAGATGGCGGATGGCATCTTATTGTGGCTATGCCCCACAAGTACATCTATAGGGTCAAGGAAGGCCGTACACTAATGGCCTTGCCAGTTGAATATGCTAAGGACTTGGCGGAACTCATCTTGGATACGGCGCAAGAGGGACCGCCCCAGCGTATAGAACGGGAGGATTGAGTGAACGAGATAGACAAAGCGTTGGAATCGCAAATCGCACAAGCGGTCAAAGAAGGGAAGCCGCCAGGGGTCATTCACCAAGAGGCTCTTGATACCCTTGACCGGGCATTCATGGAGTATCTATTGGAGCAATGTCCTTGGTTGAGAGGCGAGGAGGATTGAGTCATGGACTTGCCGCTTTGTGAATGCGGGTGCGGGGAGCGGGTGACCAAGCCGGGGAATCGGTTTGTGCACGTTCATTGGACAAGAACGGATGCGGGACGGGATGTACTTCGCCAAGCAAGTCTTGGCCGCAAACAGACGCAGGAAACCATTGACAGGAGAAGGGCAACTCGGAAGGGGTATAGGCATAGCGAAGAAACCAAAGGCAAAATAGGAAAGGGCAATCTGGGCAAAAAGCCTACGAAAGAAGCTAGGCAACATATGAGCGATGCCCACAAGGGAAAGATGACTGGCGAATCTCATTGGCGATGGAAGGATCGCCCTGTTCTAGTTCATTGTGATTATTGCGCAAAGCCTATTTACAGACACCTTTACCGAATCCGCGCCTATAGGCACCAGTATTGTTCACGAGAATGCAGAAACCAGGGCATGTCAAGAACGCTGGGGGGGAGCAATTCCTATCTGTGGCAAGGCGGCAAATCCTTCGAACCTTATAGCCCGGAGTTCAATAACGCGCTCAAACTGATGATCCGAGAGCGCGATGGATTCGCTTGCCGATTATGTGGCATACCGGAGAACGGGCAGGCGCATCACTGTCATCACATCGATTACATCAAAACGAACAACGGTCCAAGCAACTTCGCCACACTCTGCCTAAGCTGCCATTCTAAGACCAACGTCAACCGTGCCTTCTGGACGAACCTATTCCAGGCGCGGGTGAAGATGGGCCTGACTTGACAGCGCACTAGGTATTGTGGTATACTGAACACAGCACAACTAAATATGGGCTGCTGAGGTAGCCGGAGCGGTAACCGTAGTAAGGGCCGCCGAATTCCCCGAGAGGGGCGTCGGCGGCTTTTTTGTTACCTGGAGAGTATAGACAATGGCACGAGGCCAGAAGTACGGAGACGAGGACACAGAGCGGGGACTCCAGGCGCTGGCAGAGGCAGGGGGCAACGCTGCCAAGGCGTCCCGGGCCTGCGGAATCCCCCCCAGGACACTCAGAGATTGGAAGAACGGCAGCTTCGCCGATGAGTTCGCCGAGCTTCGCCGCGAGAAAAGGGGCGGCCTGATCGACAAGGTTTGGGCTGGCGCAGAGAAGGCCCTCGACTTGCTCTTGGTTGCGCTGGAACCAGGAGAGGATGGAAAGAGCAAAGTCAAGGCCCGGGAGCTGGCGGTGATTATGGGCATCCTCACCGATAAGGGCCTGCTGCTGGGCGGAGAACCAACCGAGATCATGAAGCAATTGCCACAGATCGTCTTCAGAGGCGTGGACATGAGCGACTACGAGGAGCGTGAGACCGATTGAGATCGTCCGCGACTTCTTCCCGGAGCAAGGCGAATTCGTCGGCAGCGCGGCGGACGAGGTGCTGTTCAGCGGCGCATGGGGAGCCGGCAAGAGCCTATCGCTGTGCGCCAAAGCTCTCATGCTCTCGCTACGCTACCCAGGCAACCGGGGAGGCCTGTTTCGCAAGGAGTTCAAGGCACTGAAGGCGACCACGCTCATCACGCTCCTGGAGGGCGATGGGCGAACCGGGCCGGTCTTGCCGCCGGAGTACATCGCCAAACACCACAAGACCGAAGCGACAATCAGGCTCAAGAACGGCTCGACGATTCTATACGGGGGGCTAGACAATCCAGGATGGATCCTCTCGCTGAACATAGGATGGTTCGCGGTAGACCAGATCGAGCAGCTCACGGAGCAAGACTACAATATGCTCCTGGGTCGGCTGAGACATCCCGTCCCGTCCGTGAGGCAAGGCTTCGGGGCCTGCAACCCAGAGGCGCCGACACATTGGCTCTACCAACGGTTCTTTCACAAGAAGCCGCCCGGCACACACGCCATCACGGCCAATACGTTCTCAAACCCCTATCTCCCCGACGACTATGTAGCCCGGCTGAAGAAGCTGAAAGGCGTCTATCGCCTCCGGTACGTGGAGGGCAAATGGATCGCCTTCGAGGGCATGATCTACGACAACTTCGAGCCCACGACACACATTATCGATCCCTTCGAGATCCCGCACGACTGGCCACGGTACAGAGTGATCGACTTCGGCTACCGGAATCCGTTCGTCTGCCAGTGGTGGGCGGTCTCTCCGGACGACATCTACTACATGTACCGCGAGATCTACATGACTCACCGACTGGTGAGCGAGCACGCGAAGGAAATCCAGCACCTCGAAGAAGTGGGACTCGACGACGAAGGCAATGAGATATGGCGAGAACGACCAGAGAGGAGTTGGGCCGATCACGATGCAGAGGATCGAGCCACGCTAGAGGCCAATGGAATCTACACTCGGCCAGCGATCAAGGACGTCTCACCGGGGATCCAGGCGGTGTATGAGCGGCTCAATATCGGAGAGGACGGCAAGGCGGGCATCTACTTCTTCCGGAACGCACTGGTGGAGATCGACCAGCATCTCGAGGCAGAGGAAAAGCCGGTCTCTAGTCTCGACGAGATACAGAGCTATGCCTGGAAGAAGCCGGGGCCAGGCCGCCCGACGAAAGAGGAGCCAGTGAAGGAGAACGATCACGGCATGGATGCGATGAGATATTTCGTATACAGCATGGCAGCAGCACCAAGGGCATATTACTAGATGGGATTTCGGGACCGATTGTACAGGGCAAGCTGGGCCTTGATGGGGCGGAAGGGCATCGGCGGGCTGGACATGCTGTTGGGTGCCGACGCCAAGAGCTGGTATCCCAAGACCGATTTCGAGAGGCTGAGCAAGGAAGGCTACGAGTACAACGCGGTGATCTATGCCTGCATCAACGAGCTCATGGACTCGTTGTCGGAGGCACCGATCCTGGTGGAGGTCCAGAATCGCAAAGGCGAGTGGGAAGTGAAGTCCGATCATGCATTGGCTCAGTTGCTGGCCAGGCCCAATCCCGATATGTCGGTGGATGACTTCACAACTGGGACGACGATGTACCAGGCGATCGCGGGCAATATGTTCTGGGAGAAGGAGCGCAGCGGGGCCGGCCGCGTCGTGGGACTCTGGCCCATGCGCCCCGATCGCGTGGGGATCGTCTCGGTGACGAGCAAACCTGGAGAACGGGTCAAAGAGCGGATCCTGAACTATACCTGGCGCCACCATGCGGATGTCGTGAGATTGCCCGCCAGCGACGTAATCCACTTCAAGGAACCGAACCCCAGGGACGAACTGTTTGGGCTGCCTCCGCTGGCCGCGGGGGCCCGAGAGGGCGACACAGACAACAGAGCCACAAACTACGTTGGCAGCTTCTTCGACAACGCCGCGGTGCCCAAGGGCCTGTTGAAGGTGCAGGGGCGCATCGATCCCGCGGAGGAAAAGCGCCTCAAAGAGCGGTTGCAGAGGCTCTTCAGCGGCCGAGAGGGCTGGCACGATCCGTTGATCCTGGGTGAAGGCTCGGAATGGACCGAATTGGCAGAGAGCTTCAAGGACATGGACTTCCCGAACTTGAGAAAGATCACGGAAACCCGGATCTGCATGCTCTTTGGTGTCCCGCCCATCATCATCGGGAGCTTCGCGGGCCTGGAGCAGGCGACCTACGCCAACTACGGAGAGGCGAGGAAATCGTTCACCCAGGAGACATCGATTCCCATGCACCGCCGGCGGGACACCGTTCTGAACCGGATGCTGGCGCCAGAGTTCGGAAAAGGCGTGCGGGTGCGCTCGGACACATCGAAGCTGGCGGCGATGATGGAAGACATGAACCAGATCTGGGAAAGAGCTCAGGGGGCGCTCGTCGCCAGCGGGATCATGGTGAATGACTTCCGCGAGCAAGTAGGGCTACCCAGGGTGGAGGGCGGAGACATCTTCCTCCGATCGCCGATGATGATGGAAGTCCCGGGCAAGATAGAAGGCCAGAAGGCAATCACCATCCACGAGAGCAAGATGGCGAATCAGGTGCCGGAGGACAATATCGAGGTCTACTACAAGGCTTTCGACATGGTGGCCAGGGCCTGGGAGAGCCCCTTCAGGAAGAAGGCGCGCGACTTGTTCCAGCAGGAGTTGGAAGAGATACTGAAGATCCTGAGAAAAGAGGGCAAAGCCTCGATCGAGGGGGAGCCATTCCACAAGTTCCTGGATCTCGTCGTAGCCTACCTGATACAGCGCAAGGAGGCCTGGCAGCAGGCCTTCCTGCCCCTGTTCACAGACTTGACGGCGTCCCAGGGCGAGAACGTGCTGGGGGCCCTGGGGATAGCGTGGGACATCGAAAACCCGTATGTGCAGGAGTTCCTGCATGGCTACACGATCAAGTTCGCCGACAAGATCGAGGACACTACCGAGCGCGCGGTAAGAGGTCTGGTAGCCACCGCTCAGGAAGAGGGCTGGTCGGTGCCCACTCTGCGCGGCGAGATCGATGGTCTATTTGATGAATTCGACAAGCAACGCGCCGACGCCATCGCCAGGACAGAGACGATCAGGAGCTCCAATGCTGGCACGGTAGAGGCCTGGGAGCAGGCGGGGATCAGTAGAAATCAATGGTATGCCAGCCTGGACGGCCGGCAGTGCCAGTTCTGCGAGGCCATGCACCACAAGTACGGCCCAGGGACGCAGGGCTTCGCCATCAAAAGTACCGTGGCTTCCCTGGGAGAGTCGATCACCGGAACGGAGGGCGGGACGATGACAGTGAGCTATGAGAACGTGCAATACCCGCCCCTGCACGTCAAGTGTAGATGCACGGTGCTGGCGATAGTGGAATAGGGAGGAAGTATGAAGACGAAACGAATCTTGGGCTATCCAGTGGTGCTCTTCGGGTATCCAGTGGTGCTCGTTGAAAACATGAAGACACCGAAGATGAAAATCGAGGACATCAAGGTGATCGAGCTCTGGCGATATGTAGAGTGCCGCTTGATACGCAAGAGCGAACAGGGAGGGAATCATGGAACTGGAACGCAAGTCATTTCCGTTTGAACTGAAAGAAGAGGGGCTGGATTCGGAGGAGCGGACTTTCGAGGGCTTCGCCGCCGTGATGGGTAACGTCGATGACCAGCAAGATGTCATCGTCAATGGCGCCTTCAAGAAGACGATCAAGGAGATGCGGAAGCCCGATGGGTCATCCAGAATCAAGGTCTTCTGGATCCACAACTTCGAGGTCCCTATCGGTCGCGTGCTCGACATCAAAGAAGTGCCGAAGAGCAGGCTCCCGAAGGAAGTGCTCGAAAGAGCACCGGATGCCACTGGAGGGCTATGGGTAAAGGGTCACATCAGCCCGACATCTGATGGCGACGCCGCCCTGATCTTGATGAAGGATGCAGTCCTGGATGAGCTGAGCATCGGCTACAGATCTGTCAAGGAGGAATGGGACGACGATGAGGAGCTCCGTTATCTGAAGGAAATCAAGCTCAAGGATGTTTCGCCAGTACCTCTTGCGGCCAACGTGGCCGCGATCGTCACGGAAGTGAAGCGATACGGGCCAGGGCTCCGCGAATTGGCGGAAAAGGTCGGAGCGGAAGTTGGTCTGGATACATCCGAGGCATTCGACTCATTCGTGGAAGCATTCGCAGCTCAACTCACTGCCAAGGGAGGCAAGACCGAGGAGACCGAGGTAGGCGACCCGGAGCCTGACACAGAGACACAAAAGCAGGTCGTAGACGCATTGATCCAAGGAGCCAAGATCCAGAGGGCAGCGATCGAGGCCTTGGCAGAATAGGTCAAGAATCCAAGAGCAAGCCGAGCCGGACTAGGGTCCACTCACTTGCGGGCGATCCGGGGACCAGGGTTCTCGGAAAGGCCGGGAATGGCGACCAATAACCATTCACGGAGGTGAATTGTGGGCGACATGGACATCGGAGCACTGAGAGAGGAAGCAAGGGCCCTGAATCTCAAAGGTCTGGACATCTATGACCAGATCATGAAGGGCGACGTCGGCATCGAGAAGCGTGAGGAAGCCGACAAGTATATCGCAGAGGCAGCGGAGAAGCTGGATACCTCGAAGGGAGCCTGGGAGGCGCTGCAACAGAACGCGCACCTGGTCGAGGGCATGGGATCCCTCACCGCAGGCGATCCCGCCACCGGCGACCCGCAGCAGCAGGTGAAATCGGGCTGGGATAGCTCCTTACAATGGCTTCTGGCGGTGACTGCCAGCGGCGTGCCGGAGCATGCTCACATACTGGTGAATCAGGGCTTGCTCCCTGAAGACTTCGAGCAAAAGCTGTATGAGGAAAAGGCGCTGGCAGAGGGGACAGGTGCAGCGGGCGGGTTCCTCGTTCCTGTCGAGTACCGCCCAGAACTGTTCGCAAAGCCAGGGGAAGCCGCAATCGTGCGGCCACGCGCCAGAGTGCTCCCCATGGGTACGAGGCAGTTGCAGCTACCGTCGTTGGACCAGACGATCACGCCAGCCGATGCGAAGTCGGCGTATTTCGCAGGCATCCTGTTCGAGTGGATCGAAGAGGCAGAGGAGAAGCCAGAACAAGAGCTTTTGTTCAAGCTCATCGACCTGAATACACACGAACTGGCGGGGTGGCTACCTGTGTCGAATCGCTTGATCCGAATGAGCGCGATTTCGCTGGACGTGCTGCTTCGCGACTTGTTTGGCCGGGCGATGGGCGACGCGGAGGACTGGTGGTTCCTGAACGGCAACGGCGTAGGACAGCCGCAAGGCATCATCAGCGCACCTTGCACTATCCAGCCTAACCGGACAGGTGCGAACGCCATCGTGTGGGCGGACATCATGGCGATGTACCATGCCTTCGAGCACAACCCCCGGGGTGTCTGGGTAGCCCATGTCTGCACCACACAGCAGCTCATCGGGCTGAAGGATGGCAACAACAACTATATGTGGATGGCCAACATGCGGGACGGAATGCCACAGAACTTGCTGGGCTATCCGATCATCTTCACGGAGAAGGTGCCGAACTTGGGAACCAAGGGAGACATCAACCTGTGTGACTTCGGGTACTACCTGATCGGCGATGAGGAGGGACCGATGGTTGAGTCCAGCATCCACGAGCGATTCAGGAAGAACCAGACGACATATCGCATTTCCGAGATGGTGGATGGCCAACCGTGGCTGAGCGAGCCGATCGAGCTACGGCCTGATGGAACGGTGAGCATCTCACCGTTCGTCAGCTTGGACGTGCCTGCACAATAAGCTGGACACAAACCATTCACGGAGGTGAAACGTGGGAACTGAGAGAAAACTGACCGAACGATCACGGTACACTGGGGACTTCGACACCATAGAGACCGGTCCCCTCACCCCTCTAGCCTATGCCGGACCTTGCCTACTCCCGCCCCAGGTTGTCGCTGCTGGTGGGCCGTACTACACCCCCACAGTTGACATGCAGGGGTACGAGAAGTGCCTGATCTGTGTGCTTGGCGGCGCGGGGGGAGACAGGGACGTCACTCTGGCACTCGAAGTGTTCCAGGCCACTGCCGCACAGGGAGTGGGCAACACTATTGCCACCGGGGCCAAGGCCCTCGCTGGCTTGTCGGGTGCGAAGATCATCTCCGACGCGGCTGGAGGCGACTATTCCTATGGAGGTTGGTACTACTACAACATGAATAGGAAGTGGCTCCTCGAGATCGACGTCGAGGAGATGGACGTGGACGGCGGGTTCCGCTACCTGCAAGTGTCGTTTACTGTCGCAGGGGGAACCTGGCTCTTGGCTATGGAAGCTGAGCGCAGCTTGGCTCACTACGAGCCGTGTCCACAGACGAATGCTGATGAGGTAGTTGCATGATGAAAGTCAAGTTCCTGACACACTGCAGGGACGCCGTTACCAGAGAGCATTACCTGGAAGGCGCGGTCGTGGACTTGCCAGAGGCCAGGGCACTCCACGCCGTGGCCGTGGGTCACGCAGAGGAGATCCTGGAACTCGATGAGCCGAAACCGGCCAAGCGCAAGCGCGGGAGACCGCGAAGGACGAAGGCGATGAGGCCGACTGAAGACAAGTGAATAGTGGGGGCGGTGGTAGAACACAAAATCCCTGCCATTGATAGCTGGAAGGGCTTCCAGCCCGCCCCCACAAGAGGGCATCATGCACGAAGAAGCGTTGCGGATGATGACCGACATGCTCAGTGGCCTGGACCTGCATAACGCATCGGTGCTGGACGTGGGCAGCCATGCGGGGATGGGCAGTTTCAAGCCCCTGGTCGAATCCCTGGGGTGGGCATACGTGGGCCTCGATCTGGCGCCAGGGCCGGGCGTGGATGTGATCACCATGCACCCATACGAGTATCCATTCGACGATGGGGCATTCGACGTGGTGATCTCTGGCTCCACGATGGAGCACGTGCAAGCATTGTGGTTGTGGGTGCCGGAATTGTACCGCCTGTTGAGGAACGGCGGCTGGCTGGCGATCTGCACGGTGATGAGCTGGGAGTTGCACCGCAATCCACTGGATTGCTGGCGCATCATGCCCGATGGGATGGCGTTCCTGCTGCATCGGGCCGGGTTCCAGTATTTCCAGATCAAGCACGTCGGCGACAAGGACATCAGGGCCTTGGCATATAAGGGGGAAGATCTGCGGTGTCCCGAATTGTTGTCTACACCGTCATAACGGGGCAGTACGAGCCGCTGCTGTCGCCACACGTAATCGACCCCAATGCCGAGTACGTGTGCCTGTGCGATATGCCGATACCCGAAGTGGAGCCCTGGCAAATCAGGGTGGTGGAGCGTGAGTGCGAGGACGCAGCCAGGGAATCCAGAAGGCTCAAGATTCTATCGCACCGGCTCTTTCCAGATGCAGAGTACACCTTGTATCACGACGCCAACATGCGGCTGAAGACTACCGATCCGCTGAGTTGGCTTGACAAGCACGACATGGCCCTGTGCGTCCATCCTCATACCGATTGCCTGTACGAAGGTGCTGAGGCCTGCATCGAAGACGGCAAGGGCGACCCGAGCGAGATCAGGGCGCAAATAGCCCGCTACAAGGTGGCAGGCTATCCCGAACATGCGGGGCTGGTGGCGGGGACAGTCATCCTGCGAAGGCACACCGAAGCCGTGGTGCTATTCAACGAATGGTGGTGGCGGGAGGTCGCGATGGGAAGCGTGAGGGACCAGGTGAGCTTCAACTACGTCTGCTGGAGGCTGGGCATGGAATATAGCCTGATACCGGGGGGATTGTACGGGAACTCCGCCTTTGAATACACATTTCCGTCGTTCCACCTGCCCCCGAGAGAGGAGATCTGGCTGTGATCGACGGCGTGGTAAGGCTGGGCCCGCAAGACTATGAGGCATACCTGGATCATCAGATATGCGGGCTAGAGGCCCAAATGGACCTCTTGCCGAGCTACGAGACACGGTATCAGCTCGAGCTGGCCGAAAGGCTCCAGAGATTCGGAGCTGTACGACCAGGCACGAGCGTCTTATGTCTTGGCGCTAGATTGGGGGCGGAGGTCAGGGCCTTCATCGACCGCGGCTGCTTCGCCGTTGGCTTGGATCTGAACCCAGGCGAAGGAAACAGACACGTCCTATATGGCGACTTTCATCAACTCCATTTCGCCAGTGACAGCGTGGACGTGATATTCACCAATGCGCTGGATCACGTTTTCAACCTCAGCATCTTCATCAACCAGATATGTCGGGTGCTGAAACCCAATGGCCTGCTGATCATGGATCTCGTGAGGGGCAGCGGCGAGGGTGTGAAACCGAGCGTCTATGAGAGCCTGTTCTGGGAGAGGACCGACGACATCCTGGCACCCTTCCTGGCGGGGGAATTCACCCTGATCGCCAGGGCCGATTTCGCTTGGCCCTGGGCCGGCGAGCACGTGGTACTGAGCAGAAGGGAACGCATGAGCCAGAGGCAAATGGTCGGCAACGTGATCGAAGAGGCCGCCAGCTTGCCCGGGCGGTGCATGTACCCGGAATTGATATTCCTGCACCAACTGGCGATGGTAGCCCCTCCAGGCTTGCCCATGGTCGAGCTGGGCACCTTCCAGGGCAGGACCACCGCGCCACTTTGTGCGGCGGCGAAGCAGATCGGCTCTGAGGTCGTGACGATCGACAACTACATGCAGGACCCAGCCTTCACCGACTGGCCGAAGGGATACGACGAAGACCCAGAATGCGGCAAGACGCCCGAGGAGTATGCGGAACTGACACGGCAGAACCTGGCCAGCCTGGGCTACGAGCCCCGCATCATCATCGGCGATTCGGCTACCGTGCCCGAAGGGATCGAGGAGGTGGGCCTGCTGTTCATCGACAGCGAGCACACAGCGGAGAAATTCAAGGAAGAGTGCGATGCCTGGCTTCCCCTGATGAAAGAGGGCAGCATCCTCGCTTGCCACGACTACGAGCAACCGACGTGGCCCGCGATGACACCAGCGATAGACGAACGAATCACGCCGGACGAGTGGGAGCGCTTGGGCCTGGTGATTTGGCTCATAGGATTCAAGAAGAAATGAAGATCCTGGTCGCAACGCCGGTCATGCGTGGCGAACTATTCAAGCGGGCTTGGATGTCCTGGTATGGGATGGACTGGGATGGACAAGTTGACTACTTCCAGATGGTCGGTGGCGACGATGCTCCTCTCCCATACGACAACGTAGTCGGGAAGTACAACGATGCTCGGACGGCACTGCTATGTGGCGATTACGACGCACTGTTGACCGTCGAGAGCGACACGATCGTGCCCAAGGACACGCTGACGCGTCTCGTGGCCATGGACACAGATGTAGCTTATGGCCTCTACGTGTGGCGCCACGGCTATCCCTGGTGGACAGCCTACACCATCGTGGAGGAGGCGAAGGGCCAATCCCTGAGCGGCATACCGGAGAAGGCAAAAGAACTGTGGGGACAGGTCATAGAGACGCAGGGCGTCGGCAATGGCTGTACGTTGATCAAGCGTCACGTGATGGAGGCCATAGAATTCAAGTGGTCCATGGGGGAGTTCGGTTGCTGTGACTGGCATCTCTCACTGGACTGCCAGCGGCTTGGCTTTGTCCAAAAGCATGACCTGGGCCTGATCTGCGGCCACATCGCAACAGAGCCACTTCACAGGATCCTGTGGCCGGATGCCGAAGCCGAGGGGCTATATCGGACGGAGATGTTGGGCAGCTGGAATCCACTACCGAAACACGAAGACGACAAATGGCTGACGGGAACAAACCTAGCAGAGCCAGCAATAGAAGGAGCAATAATCATGGACGGAACGGTGAAGATGGAAGTCGTGCAACGGTTTCACTGGAAGGACGGCATCTATGGCGATCCGGGCCAGGTGATCAGCGTATCTGAAAAGACGGCTGAGAGGCTGGAGCGCCGGGGCATGGCAAAGCTGGTGAAGGAGAAGCCAAAGAGACGGAAGGCGAAGAGCGAGGTCGAAGAGCCGGGCCTGAAGCTGAAGGAGCCGTGCGCGGGGTGTGACGAGGATTGAGAGCCGCACCGAGGAGCTTTGAGCTAATCGCGAAGGCCAGGACCTTTGCCTTAGACGCCGCGCCAAGAACCTTCGCACTGATAGCCAAGGCACGCGCTTTAGTGAGGATATACATGGCACGATTATTGGAAACAGGCCAAGAGACTTGCTACTCAGTGTGGGACGATGGCGACTATGAGATCGGCGTCGACAAGGCGTACACCGTCGAGACGCTGGGCGACTACGCGGGCAATAGCGACATCGAAGTTGCCCACTACGCCAGCAATCAAATCACCTTCACCGCCATCGGGAACATCGTTGCTGATGGGGCTGGTGGGATGGTTACATTCTTGGCGGGTGACACTGTTGTCATCAAGGGCAGCGCAAACAACGATGGTGTCTTTACCGTGGCAGTTGGCGGTGTGGCCGGGCAGTTCACCACAATAGAGGCGATAGTCAATGAGGGGCCTGGGGCTTACATCTCGTTCTACAAGAGGACAGCGCATTCAAATAACGCTGTCCAGGATGACCAAACGGGTCTGATGTGGAGCAGGAATACCAGCGTTGGCGAGCGGGTGGGTGAACTTAGCAACGGCACACTGGATTGGTATGATGCGGTGGGGTCACGGTTCCCTCTCTACGCCATCGCCAACACAGTTAGTTGCATCATGCCAGGCAATATCTTCCGTGTCATCGGTGGTGCCGCCCTCACACAATTCCATCAAGGGGATATGATTCAATGTGCGGGATTCGTCAATCCCGTCAACAACCTACCGAATATGTACGTTGTCTCAGCAACGCCCAACGGTGCTGACTTGGACATTCTTGTGGACAGCGGCGAAGAAGTCCTCATAGCAGAAGGCGCAGTAGGTGATACCATCTATCTCGTGTGCCGCTCTATCTTCGCATACATGGCTGGCGCACGGCTGGCGGGCCTGAGCAACCTCACGGATTGGCGGGTGCCGAACTGGAAGGAAGCGGAGTCTTTGTTGGACCATGAAGCACCAACTGCCTATCCCGACGCCGTGAGTTTTCCAGCCTGGCCTGCCTATGTATGGACAGGGACCACTTATACTTTCGCAGCGGCCTTCGCAATGTTTATGCGATACGATAGACCCCTACCTAGTGCTACCGCGAAAACAGCCGTATACATCACCGCCCTAGTCCGAGGATAACATGACAGAACTCACACCAGCAGAACTACAGAAGTTGACGCAGGCAGAACTCATCGCCATTATCCTAGACGACCAGCGGATTGACGCCAGCCTACCCATCGAGCGGGACAAGTACGGCAACTCTATCAGGCAGTTGCAGAGAACGAAGGATGCCTATGGCAAGGTTGTTGAGGAGCGGGTCATTCGCTGGACATACTACGATGCCGAAGAGGGCATTGTGGACGAAATCATCGTTGAGGATGATAAAGAGCAGCTAGTTGTAAAGCACCACATAGATGGCAGGCAGCCAACTGCAGTGAAGCGATTGATAGCTGAGCTGACACCAATTCCGTTGGAGAGATAATGGGCGAACGAGGAATCGTAGGCACTCAGACCCTTGAACACGCGGTGGGCGAAGAGATAACACGCACGCTCGACGTTGGCCTAGTGGGCACTGCCGCAGGCGCGGTGACGAATCCAGACATGACAGTGACGCGACTATCCGATGGCGTGGACGTGACTGCAATAGTTACCAGCGGAATTATGGCAATCGCTGGCCAGATCATTACCCTGTTGACGGTAGGTGGCGTGGCTCCTGCAAGTCTCACTGAGGGCGAGCAATACCGCGTGGATGTGACCTATGACAAAGACGGGCAGGTGGACGTGAAAACCGAGTTCAAGTTGGCCTGCCCGGATGTGGAGCCATAGACATGGCCAGAAATGAATGCGACTACTGCGAAGTTGACGACATCAAACTGGCGCTGGGAGACCAGTGGACCTCCGGGGCCAAGCATGACCGCTCACTGGAACATGCCATAGAGGAAGCGTCGCGGCTGATAGACCTGGAGCTTGGCTGGGGCGATTGCCATTGTGCAGCCAGGGATTCGACGCCAACAGCCCGATACTTCGATTCGCTGAGTGGGCTAGAGGCAGAGATCGACCGCTGCCTGGATGGTGCATACTACGCAGCGAACAGCATCACCTTCACCTTGCTAGGTAGTACCATCACCGACACAGCCAACGGTCTCGCCGTTTTTCTGACCGGGGACGTCATCCTGATCAGTGGATCAGTCAGCAATGATGGGACCTACATCATTACTACCGGCGGTGTGGCGGGCACGATAGTTGTTGCTGAGGCGTTGGTCGGAGAACCGGCCGGGGCTGTTGTGTCCATCACCACATTCAGGGTAGAGGTCGATGAAACCGAGACGGGCGTGTACGTCACCTGGATCAAAGGCACCGACTTCATCGTCTGGCCGTACAACAACGACTGGCTGGCGCGCCTAGTGATCAAGACCGGGGCCACCAAGATCTTCTCGGAGGGCCAGCAGACCTTGAGGATAACCGCGCGCTGGGGAGGCTACAGGATCCCGCCGGCGGTGATCAGGAAGGCCGCGATCATCATGGTGGCCAAGGCGTTCAAACGGGGCATGCAACTGTACCAGGACACCGGCGCCATCGAGGAACTGGGCCAATTGAAGTACGTGCTGGCCATCGACCCGGAGGTGGAGGAGATCCTGAAGATCGTGCCGAGGAGGGTGAACTTTGGCTGATCCAGAAACCTACTTCGAGATGTCCAGCCGCGAGGCGGCTGCTGGTGGTGGCCCCTTCACCATCGAGGTGGAAGGGCTTGACGAGCTGCAAGAGGCATTGGAGAAACTGGGAGCCGACTGGAAAAAGTATGCCGGCCCAGCATTGGGCCATGGCCTGGCGGCGATCGTCACCGATGCGAGGAAAGAAGCCCCCGTCGATGAGGGCATCCTGCGGGCCAGCATAGGCTCAGAGATCCTGCGGACGGCTGGATCCGAGATCGTGGGCAGGGTAGGCAGCAAGGTAGTCTATGCCTCCTACCAGGAATTCGGGACGCGCTACCAATCAGGCAAACCCTTCTTGCTACCTGCCCTGGAGAAGAACCGCGATAGGGTGGTCAAACTTTTCGAGAAGGGCATCGACGAGGCACTGAGACGATTGGGGCTGAAGCCATGAGCCTACCAGCCATCCTGACAGCGACCGCTGCGCTGGAGAATGCAAACCAGGTGGCCTTGGGAATCAACCACGCTTTCGACACCCCGCCTGAAATCCTGAGCGATTTGCCGGTGGCGGTACGCTTCGCCGAATCGACACCCATGATGCACGGCTCAGGCATGATGGGCCGATACAATATCTACAACTTCAAGATCGAGGTCCACTGGCCGCGGGGAGTCCTGCTCGAGGCCGTCGAGCAATGCTTCCCCACCATACGAGCCTACCAGGACCTCTACACCGCAAACCTGAGCATCAGCGGGACGTGCGACGTGAGCGGCTTCAGGGAGCCGGCCTGTGATGGCCCCGTTCGGCTGAAGTATGGACCTGAGAGCGAAGAGACGATCGGCATCATATTCTACATGTGGGCGAAGGAGATCCTGGACGACATAACGGTCGAGCTATAGGGGGTGAAACATGGTAACGGGAATACGTGATCTACGACAGATGCAGATCGCATTTCAGAAGGACGAAGAGGGCGAGCCAGCATGCTCCAGGGCGGTGACACCTTCGGCCAGGCTGGTGGGCAAATACGGGATGAAGAAGACGGTCAATCGTGTCTTCCCCACCGAGGCGACGGGGCTCATAGCCAGCCACATCATCGGCAGGAACTACGATCCGTGGCTGCTTTGCGAAGTCCCAATGGATACCGGGGATGAGGCCTTGACATACGAACAGTTCCCCTGGTATCTGGCAATGGGCATCAAGAAGGGTGTGACTGGGGAGGGTGTGGGGCTGGACAAGACCTGGACCTATTGCCCGACTCTCACCGCAGGCGACATGCCCGACTTGGCGACGATCCGCTATGGTGACAATGCGGCGGTGTGGCAGACCACGTGCGCGTTCGCCAGACAACTCGTGATCAGCGGCTCGTTCAAGGGACCCTGGAACATGAAGGCGGACGTGATCGGCCGCGACATGAAGAACACCTACCTCTACAAGGGCTACGGTCTCTACGGCGACTACCCCGACCCGTACAGCCCGTACTACGACATGTTCTTCGAGACGATCGCGTATCCGACGCCGCTCAACACGATCCTGGGCCAGACCACTAGCTTCTACATCAATACATCATGTGAGTTCGCAGCTACGCCCACGAAGCACACGGGATCCCTGATCGACTGGAAGGTGACGATCCCTGCGTTCCATCCCAAGTTCTTCCAAGACGGCGAGCTGTATTACACCACCATGGGCCAGGCGTCCCGCCATTTGGCCTTGGAGGCCACACTGGAATTCGACACCGATCTGGCGAAGCACAAGGTGTGGGATGGCTGGATAAACCGGACCCCGATGTACATCCGCCTACAGTCTGTAGGGGCCATGATGACAGGCGTAGCAGTGCCGTACTCAGCCACGATCGACATGGTGCTGGAGATAGACAGCTTCGAGACGCTGGACGAACGCGACGGGAACGATACCATCAAGTTCACCGCACGGAGCGTCTACGACGTGGCCTGCGACGTGCCGGAATGGTGCATCTACGTAGTGAACCTCGATAGCGCGCTGCCTACATAGGAGCAGTCTACCGAGCGCTCGGTAGGAATAACAGGAGGGAGAGATGGCCAAGGAAACGTGGGAGATCGAACTTTCAGAAGTGACGCTCGACGACGTTATCACATTAGAGGGTATGAGTAGCGGCCTTATCTCATGCAAAGAGATCAAGACATTCCTGGGGCGCCTAGTGTCCAACAAGACCGAAGAAGACATCGGACAGATACCTCTTCCTGAACTCAGAGAGCACTTGACGGCAGTGGGTATAGCCGTCAAGGAAGCGGTGGCCATCCCAAAAGAGAGCGCCACGCCCTGATAGCGTGGCTTGATGGGGCCGACATCTCACCGCCTTCGTGGGTGAGCTCACTGGTGCTGGCAGAACTGTGGCACATGCCGCCATGGGAAGTGGAAAAGGCCCCGCTGATCTGGATCATCAGGGCCGCTGAATTCTGCAAACTCCGACAGTCGATCAAGGGATACTAGATGCCGGAAGTCTTCATACTCCTCAAAGCGAAAGACGAAGCCAGCGGAATCATCAAGGGCATCGCCAAGGAAAGCGGTGACCTCAAAAGCGCCTTGCTGGGCGCAGGTCTGCTCGGAGTCACCGCCATTGCCGGCATAGGCGTGGGACTAGGGAAGCTGGCCTACGATGCCGCACAGTTAGAACCTGTCCGCATCACCTTCGACAACCTCACCGAAAGCATTGGCTCCAGCGCTGATGAAATGCTGAACGCCCTCAAGCCCGCCACGATGGGCGTAGTATCCGAGGCCGACTTGATGAAAGCGGCCAATAAGCTGATGGCGATGGGTCTTGCCGACAGCGCAGAGGAAGCAGCGCAGCTTGCAGAGATGGCCGTCACATTGGGCGTGGCGATGGGTGAAGATGCCGTCCCTGCCTTAGAATCATTCACCTTGATGCTTGCCAACCAATCAATCCCCAGGCTGGACACCTTCGGCATCTCGTCGGGCAAGGTTCGTGAGCGCATAGACGAGCTGATGAAGTCCACCGAAGGCATGACCCGCGAAGAAGCGTTTATGATCGCGGTTCTGGATGAAGGCAACAAATCTATGGACAAGGCGGGGGACATCACCGGAACCGCCGCGGTGAAGATGGGGGCCTTCCAAACCAAGGTAAAGGATGCCAAGGACGATCTAGGCGAGGCGCTGCTGCCGGTGCTGGAGACCCTCTTGGACGAAGCGATCGGCCCGTTGATCGAGATGCTGGCCGATGACCTCATCCCCATCATGGCGGAGCACCTACCTGGAGCGATCACAGCCACGATTGAGGTATTCCGAACCCTTGCAGACCTGATCGGCGACATCCTGGAAGCGATCCAGGCGTTGGACAAGTGGACGGCGGAGCACCTCGCGCCGCCGGAGATGCGTGGCTACATGGGGCGTGTCGCGGGCACAGAATACACGCAAAGCTACATGGGGCCAACCGAAGGCGGCAGGTGGGGCCAACGGGTGGAGATCAACGTCCACGGGCTACCTGGGGTGGCCGATTACATCAGGGACGCCATCGAGACCGAGGGCGGCCACACCATAGGGCCAGGGATATAGGAGAGAGATGACTGAATACTTCCGCATCGAAGGCTTGCACACCATCGACTACGACCTCGGAGCGACGCCGACAGGCCGCTACCGCCTCACGGTCAACCGCCCGCCCACCGGACTGAGCAAACCCTTGACCAGGCAGGAAGTTCTGATGAACCTGGCACGGCTACCTCAAGGCGTCCGGGGCCACGCGCTGAATCGCGGCATGTCCGTTGTTACCATCACTATGAACATCCAGGGCAGTACCGACGCCGACATGGAGGACGCCGAGCACGACCTGAACGAGACCCTGGTGGACGCCGCACTGTACATCGAGACACAGGGCGCCAGGGGAACGCGGCCGGTCTTGCGCGTCAAAGCCGATGGCGCGGTGATGAACAGCTACAAGACCATCTACCACGGCATCCTGAACGAAGCGTCTGGACGGGACACTCTCGGAGCCAAGATCAAGGAGCACCTCCATAGCAACCTGATCTTGACGCTGTACTGCGAACCGCATTGGCGGCCCGAGACGGCGATCACGTTGGGGCCGAACGAGATATACTGCCCGTCCTTCGAGGAGGATGGCGACGACAACGGGCGGGCCGACGACTGGGCGACCATCAATGTGCCGACCTTGACGATAGAAGATACCATCGTCTTGCATGGATGCCACAGCCAAAAGGTGGTCACACGGAACCTGATCGGAGACGGAATTCAGAGCACTATCGCCGTAGCCCCAGGGGGTGTGACAAGTGCAGTCTGCTATGCCTGGATTGCCCGGCCCGCCGCGCCACCGTCCGACATCATTGTGGAACTCTATGACTCCACAGCCCCCGCGGTCAGGGGATCGGCCTTATATGATACGGGGGGATGGGATGAGGCAGAGGCCAAGGACGGCGTTACTACATTCTACCGCATCGAGGTTCCTGTGGCTGCTGGGATAGTACCCGGCAACAACCACAGGATGCGGATTCGCAATACGCAAGACACAGCGACCACCTTCTACGTGGACAAGTGCTACTGGAAGTGGGACACGGTGGTCATCCCCGACGAATGGTGCGACCACTGGCTGATCTACAACCACTACGACACCGATGAAGGGCACCAGAACTACTACGACGTCGACGGCCTGAAGGGCGATGTGGATGCGCGGCTGCTGATGCGGACAGAGTTTGAGAAAATTGCCGATGAAGATTATGCCCGCCACCTAACTGTAGCTCGCAGAACAAGATTGCCCTGTTCCTATGGCCACTGGCTCGAAGGCGAGAACCACGGTGCCAATCTGCAATGGGCAATCTTAGGTGGACTGGCAAGATGTTCCGCTGGCGACTGCGTATCTAATGCTGTCAATGTTACTGGCTGGATCAGATATAGTTTGGGCCTCGCCGCCCCAAGAGATATAGTCCGGTGGCTTGGCAAACATGATCTCTTTGTCGTGGTCTATACGGACGATCCAGTCAATACGCAATACCGTATAAGCTGGCGCTGGGGCACCTTCGGGCCGCAGGTAGATGGGTCGTGGACCAAGCAGACGGCAACGAGCAAATGGCAGCTACTTCGTCTCGGTTCAATTGATTGGGATGTGTTCTTTAGGACGCCTATCCTGCCCCAATATGTCAACCTGGAAATTCATTATGAGAAAGATGCCGCCGATACCGTTCGCCTTGACTGTATTTGGCTCGTTCCAAAAGATGAACCACAAATGAGATTAGAGGTTTTGACTGGCGGCTGGGTTATCATTTCCAATCTATGGGCTGTTGGGCGTGATGAGGATTTCGATTACATTGGCCGCGAGGACCCGGCATGGTGGCGCCACAGACTGGTCAGGCACGGCGAGGCTATGGGGTTGTGCCCCAGAAAAGAAAATAGGCTCTACTTTGTTTGTGAAACGCTCGACTCTCCAGATGACATCTACGAAGCGCACCGCATCGCCGGCCCCGCCAACGCTCTAGAGATGGTTGTCAATATCGACTACCTCCCGCAATACATCTCGCCCTTGGAATGAGCATGATTCCTTTGAACCTAGAGATCTACGATACGTACGGGCTGCAATACCTACCAGCCTTCCGCAACCTCCGCTTCGCCAAGTCCTGGCAAGGCGGCGAAGATCTCTGGCTCTCCTTCGACCTGGACCGTGACATCCGCATCGACTACCGCGACATAGCGTATGGCAACGACGTGATCCTGCGAAGGGGCCTCACCGCCATCTGGGCGGGCGAGATGCGCCAGATCGACCAGCAAGAGGAGTCGATCACCATCAACTGCCTGGGGCGGTGGGTGTATGCGGATGACATCAATCATGGTGATCAGCAAAGGGTATGGTGCGAGTCCAGATACAAGATTTGGAGGGAAATGAGCGCTGATCGCTTCGGGTTCAACTTTGCCCCACAGAAATTCTATCTACAGAACGATAACCAGCTATTCATGGCACCACGGAAGGGCGAGACGTTTCAGATTGTAGGGGATTTGGGTTATGGGGGGCTATATGTGCTGACCGGTACCCCGGGTGGTCCATACTTTGACCCCTACGTGCGGATTTCCTTTGACTACGACGTAGTGCTTCCGAGCGATTGGCGGCTTATGATGTACGCTGCTGGAAGTGGCGGGTTCGCGACTGAGTGGGAGGTCATAGGGGGAGGGGCATCATCCGGTGTCAAGGATTTTACCTTTACGAATCCCGCCGTGAGGATGGACTTTAGGCTCTGGAAACAGACAGGGCCTTCGACTTATGCGGGCGAGACTGGAGTCGACTGTTACGGCAAAATCACCAACCTCCGTCTCTGGGGCCAACCCACCGAAAGCCCCTGCATGATCCACGTCACCGAAGACATCATAGATACGATAGAAGCAGGCACGCCGATAGACGCCAGCCACGACCTGGTGCAGGAGCAATTATTCGTGAGGGACACCTTCACCGACAACAACGGCGTGCTATTGGCGAATCACCAGCCCGACGTGGACAAGCTGAGGGGTGGGTGGGCGATAGACGTGGGCGGCTACAACATCCAAGCGAACGAAGCCAACAATACAGCGCAGCCTGCAAGGGCGGTGGTGAACACTGGTGAATCCGATGGGGTGGTCTGCCTGGATCCAGAGACGCCAGCCGCAGGGAACTATGGCGTGGGGATCGTATTCCGCTGGGTGGACACAAACAACTATTGGCTCTGGGTTCTAAGGCAGACTGGCGACATACGGTTGCGGAAAGTCGTAGCTGGAGTGCCCACCAACTTTGACACCGCGATTGGCGTTGAACTAGCATTTACCTATCACCTCATGGTCAAGCTAAGAGGCGATCTGATCGAGGGATACGTGGGCGGCATTCTGCGCTATTCTAGGAACGATACTGACCACCAGACAGCCACCAGCCACGGCATAAGTGAGAGTTCGCAGAATAACGTCCGAGTAGACAACTTCGAGATGTACAAGGCCCTCCCCATCTGGCCGATGTTCTACGAAGACGGCGAATCCTGCTATGCGGCCATGAAAGACGTGGCCAGCTTCGGAGACTGGAACCACAAGGCCATCGGCTGGGGCGTGGAGGCTGGCGGTGATAGGCTGTACCTCCGAGAAGCCGATAGGGAGACCGTGCGCTACGTCATCCCCCGCGAATACGTTGCCCGAATGAGCGTGCGTGGCAACACCCATAGGGAGTATCTGAGCGAGGCCTGGGCGCGGTATACGGACGAGGAGGGCATCAAGCGGTGGACTGAGAAATACTACGTCCACGTCACCAACGACGGGCTGGTAGTCAACACCACCGCCACCGGCGATGACCTGGCCAGCGTAGTCTATGGAGTGATGAAGGATAAAGCGGTAGACTTCGGACGGGTGGATGCCGAGCTTGCTGTGGAGTACCTGATTCAGCACTTGCAGGAGCGCGGTCATCCGCAAACCAAGGCGACCTACGATGTCTATGGCCCGGTGCAGGATCTCCACCGAGGCGGCGCGTGGATTGATCCCGTGGAGCTGGAGATGGGCTACCTGGTGCAGATGCCCTTCTTCCGAGCCACAGAAGCGGAGGGCGTGGCAGGGAGCGACCTGAGAGACGCTGACACCACGTTCCTGCTGGTGGGCATGGAGCACGACCACGAGCGCGGCATTACGCGCTTGATACCGGAGGGAGCCACTGAGGACCTAGCGCGGATCATCGCCTATGCGAGGGCGTTCCAGTACGAACAGGATCGGGAGCACATCAGCAAGAGGAGCAAGGTGTTGGGGGGCTAGATGGCAAAGCCAGTGTCTAACAGACAGATCTGGAAAGAGATAGAGCGCCTGGCAGACGAGCAGCACGAAGCAAACGGCAGGCAACGGGATCTAACCAAGGAGTTGTTCACCATCAAGACACGACAAGAGGAGTGCCCCATCTGGAGAGGAGGGCGGTTGAACGATCCGCGCGTGATGCTGGCAATCCTTGGGGGGATGCTTGCGGTCTTCGAGATCATACACCGGCTGTAGGAGGAAGGGCATGAGACCGGGTCTACATCTGTCTAACGGAACCCCAATCACACCAGCCGACGAGGACATCATCAGACGCTGGGCCCCCCTGAGTGCTCTGCTGGCGATGAACAACATCGTCGAAGACAACGCCGAGATCGAGAAGCTGGTCACGCTGTGGGACATAGCAGGCCAGCCGCTACTCGTTCTACGCAAGTATTTCGAGCCTTCATGCGGGCCAAAGCCTAACTGGTGGAGCATCCACGCCGTGGAGAGCATCGCCATGGCTAGGCGGTGCATGGAACGTGGGATCCCCGCGGGGAAGATCGCGCTGAAGCCGTTCAACGAACCCAACATGCCACACTGGGCACAATGGGAGGGGTTCGGAGACCAGCCAGCGGACATCGAGCTCTACAATCTGGCACTGAAGACCTTCATCCAAGTCGCCAAGGATCAGGAGCCGGATGTCCTCATCGGGGGTCCTCACCTGACAGTCGGAAATTACGACATCAGGTTCCCGAATAATCCCGAAGGCCGGTACTACTACGGCCCCAACTCTCTATGCCAAGAAGCGCTCGACATGCTGGACCTGCATTTCGTTCATTGCTACGGTTTCAGGCGAGGTCAGTACGCCGATCGGGCCCATGGCCTGCGCTTCTTGGAATACGAGAAATACTTCTCTGGCAAGGACATTTACATCGTCGAAGGATGCTACGGCATCCAGTGGGAGAACGGCAATGCCATCGACCCCACGCATAACAACGTGCGTGGTGAGGACACGGTTGCCTATCTGCGATTGCTCGAGCAGTACCCCCAGGTGAAAGGGATCACGCTGTGGATCGGGGGAGATAGGGGATGGCAGGATCACCGGCACAGCGACGGCTGGGATGAGAGCACACACAGGCCAGTGGTCCACTTCGTGGGCGACTACGTTGCTGGGGAGCCAGATCCCGAACCGGAGCCACCCGACCCAGAGCCTGAGCCACCGGAGCCGGGAGAGATTCCAGAGCTGGAGCTACACACATGGGACGGCCGGCTCCTCTATGGGCAACATGCTCACAGCTACATCGAGCAAGAGTATGGATCGGCGATTGTGAGATTCCCGGGATCCATCTATCCAGGGCCGACAGAGGGCGACCCGATCATGCGCATCGTCCGCATCGATGAGATGGAAGGGCCGAATGTCGTCAAGTGTCGCACCAAGGATGGTGGCATTGCCACCTTCGCCTTCAGATGGGATGGCGGACCAGAGCTCTTCCCGGGTGAATGGTATCCGCGAGGTGACAAGCGCACAGGCGCCGAGGTGGACTTTGTTCTGGGCCCCGACAGTATCGCCTTCCCTCCCAACGGTGGAGGCCATGCCTTGTGGGTCCTGGACCAGCCCTCGGACCTGGCTGATCGATGGGGCTGGAAACCGATGACCCCTCATCGGAGCTTGTACGTCACCTTCGATTCGATACCGTACAAGGAGGACGCCATGCCACCAGAGGTAGACTATCCAGGGGCAATCTGGAAGGGACCGGCTGCGCCAGGCAACTTCCAGACAGGCAGATTGGGCGTCATTCGCTTCATAGTCCTGCATGGGACGGGCAAAGGGCAGAATGTCCCTTGCGACGCTCCGCTCGCTCAGTACGCCGTCAATTGGTTCAAGGACCCTGCCTCGGAGGTTAGTGCTCATTACGTGGTGACTAGGCAAGGAGAGGTGTGGCAGGTTGTGCGGGAAGTAGACACTGCTTATCATGCTGGCAAGGGTACTGGATACAATAGGCCGTCCATCGGCATCGAGGGGGAGCAGTGTGGGCTTGAAACTGATCCTTGGACAGAACCACTGGTTGAGAAACTCATCGAGATGCTGAAGCACCTGGTGAACAAGTACAACATTGCACAAGAGAACATTCTCCGGCACAGCGATATTGTTGCGACCGATTGCCCTGTGAACTTGCCGCTCGAAGAGATACTAGAGGAGGTATTCGGACCGATGCCAGACGAACCGTCAGTCCATGAAATCCTGACCCTCGTGTACGGTCCAGCTTGGACCGATCAGTGGGCCGGTATGGTCATAGCCAGGGAGCAGAGCCAATTCTTTCCGTACTTCTTCCCTGATCAGTTCCAAGGTCATGGAATGATCGGGGCCACGAGGCTTGATTGGCAATTGATGCCAGATATGCTGATCTACTGGTTGAATCAGAACTGGCAGGATTCCAGGGTGATGAGGTGGCCCCCACAGGTGGGGCAATAGAGGCCCGGCTGGTGACCGACTGGATGTGCTTTGACCAGGCGCAGGAGTGGCAATGGTTGCTCCGGGCCAGTGATCCAGAGCTCGTGTTGGTGATGGAGTCGAAGGAGGAAGAGTAGGGAGTGGCAATAGAGGATAGGAGGTGACAGATGCTGACAAGATTGAGTGGCTGGATGCCTAGAGCGGTGGTGTTGATATTCCTGGTCCTGGCAGCCCTGTTGGTGATGGGCTTCCAGGCGGTGGAGCCACCCGCTACGCTGTGCGAAGCGCTGGCGCTGCTGGGGACGGTGGCTCTCATCAACATGCTGGTAGGGGCGTTCGTTGCAGCCTTGGTAGAATACTGGCCGGCATGGGAGGGGTTGCCGCCGAAGTGGAAGCGTCCCATTATCTTCGTCTTCTGCCTGGTGGTACCTTTGATCTCATTGCTGGCAAGATACGCTCTGTGCGGCGCTGTTCTAAACCAGGACACAGCATACGTTGCATTTGTGGCTGGTCTGGCAGCGTTCACGGGAAGCCAGTTCGCGCACATCAAGAAACTACCGAGCAGATACTAAACCTGCCCCAAGTCGGGTAGGCTCTTCCTCCGCCAGATCCCCTGGGTGGAGCCGCCTGGGGGGTTTGGTTATTGGGATACTTGGATGGAGGCAAAGGCACCTTAGCGATGAGTGGGGCCCGCTGGGAGGTGAATTGGGGAGGTGGGAAGGCAGCGGATGACAGGAGGCCAGGGCTTGCTGGTAGGTGGACATCGCGGTTTCTCTCTGTGGCTATTCTATAGCAGCTAGCGCCAAAAGCAAGTCGCGATATGGTTTGCCGAACACTCCTTACAGTGGCTATACTATGAGGGCTTTGGCAACCTGTCGCTTTGATGCTGCCACCGCATGTGCTCGTCGATTGGCTCTGGGTCGCAGTCAAGTCACGAAGAGGAGTACCCAGGTTTGGGCAACCGCATCTGTTGGAGACGCGATATCGCCGTCCTAGGCTTGTATCTCTTGGTGGCCGTGATCCTCACCTACCCTCTCGCGCTCTACTTCACTACTCATGTGCCCGGCGATGGAAGCGATGATCCAGCGTTGGTGTGGAATCTGTGGTGGCTCAAGCACGCCCTGCTCGATCTGAGAACCAACCCTCTCATCTGCGACTACATGTTCTATCCCATCGGTATTGATCTGACCTTCTACACTCTGACTATACTCAATGGGTTGACCTCAATGCCCCTGCAAGCGACAATGGGGGTGGTACCCACCAACAACGTGATCCTGCTCGCCACTTTCGTACTGTCTGCGTACGGTGCTTATCTGCTGGTCAAATACCTTCTGCCGAGGGGGGCGCACTCCTTCATCCCCTTCACCGCTGGGCTGATCTTCGCCTTCTCGTCGAACAGGTTCATCTATGCCTCCCTCGGCCAGTTCAACATCATCAGCACGCAATGGATACCATTCTATGTTCTCTTCTTGGTGAAGACCCGGCGACGAGCGCACGGCATGCGCTATCCCCTCTTGGCCGCGCTTTTCCTCGTGTTGAATGGCTACACCGAGTTCACCTACGCCTCTTTCCTCATCATTCTCACCTTCATCTATCTCCTGTATTGGCTGGCGATTGACGGGCCGCGGGAGAGTCTACCCTTCCTCAGGAGCCTGGGGCTTATCGCGATCGTCTTTCTCTTGGGCATGTCTCCCATTCTGTACCGCATGGTGAGGGTGATGGCGGTGGAGGGAGATTTCCTGGTCGAGGGTTTGGGCTTCGCCAACGTCTTCTCGGCGGATCTCCTGGGCTTCTTTGTGCCCAGCCATCTTCATCCTTTGGCAGATCTGTGGCGCAAGTCGTTCCATTTCTCATATCTCAACTTCGTCTTCATCGGCTACACTGTACTTGCTCTGGCCGCTTACGGTTCCTGGAAGCACTTCGAAGATCGCACGGTGCGGTTCTGGGTTCTGGCGGCGGTGGTCTTCGGGTTCATCGCCTTGGGTCCCACACTGCGCGTCAATGGCAGGGAGTTCGGCCTGCCATTGCCCTTCGACCTCTTACAAGCGCTGCCCTTCTTCAAGGGCAATCGATATCCCAGTCGCTACAGCGTCATGCTCGCGCTCTGTTGGGCAGTCCTGGCCAGCTATGGCTTGCATCACCTCACACGTTCGTGGAGAGGGAAGACACGCACGTGGGGTGTGCTCGCTGTCATCGCTCTGCTGATCGTGTTCGAGCATCTTTCTATCCCTTTGCCTGTTTCAGACATGAGAGTGCCGCAGGTATACCAGGCCATCGCCTCTGAGCAAGAGGATTTCACCGTCCTGGAGATCCCTCTGGCCTGGAGGAACGGGTTTCGGGTGACGGGGACGCGGGATCCGGTGATCATGTTTGAGCAGTTCTACCAGACCACACATCAGAAAAGGATACTGGGGGGCAACACCTCACGCAATCCAGAGTTCAAGTTCCAGTACTTCACCGAGGCTCCCGTCATCAACAGTATCATCGCTCTGGAGACGGGACACGACTTGGACGTAGAGACCTGGCAGCGGGACAAGGAACTGGCCCCCTCGGTACTCCGTCTACTAGGCGTACGGTACGTGATCTTGCACACAGACAAGATCCCAGATTCCCTCCACGACTACGTCAGGTTCGTAATCGGTGGGGAGAGAGTCTACGACCAAGGTGGTATCGTAGCCTACAGGGTAACCCTGCCTCCGCCTGAGCAGAAGACGGTCATCGATCTGGGTGGCGATGCCGCGCGGCTCAACCTGGGAGAGGGCTGGAGCGAGAGCGGCGGCGACTACGTGTGGGCGCAGAGGCGGGAAGCGCGCCTCTTCGTCCCCTTGTCTCGCGGAAGCCAGCGGATGACGCTCCGTCTCATGTCGCCTGCCTCCGGTCAGTCGGTGGAGATCATCCTGAACGGGCACTCTGTTACCCGCCTCGATCTCGCCACAGGCTGGCGCGAATACCAGGTGGCCCTTCCCGTGGATCATCTGCGGGCTGGCCTGAATGAGTTGCGCTTCCGCTTCGGGCGACTCTTCCCGGTGAGCGAGATCAGAGATGGCGGCTATGTGATCGGAGAGACCGGGGTTTCCGCTCCAGTCAACATCCTGGTCAAGAGCGCCGGTGAGGAGGTGGGAGATTTCGGTCACATCTACGTAGACGGGCGGAATGTGTCTCCTGACGAGCGAGGGTACAACGTCGTGGTCTTGGACCCGGTCTCGGGGCGGGTGGAGAGCACGGGACATTTCGACACCTTTGCTGAAGAGGAGGAGTCCCGGCGCTTGGCCGATTTCATTACCGCCATTCCCGAGGGGAAGATCGTGGCTGTGGCCGTGGCGGACGAAGCTTCGCTGCACTTGACCCAAGAAGCAGTTGAGGCCTTGGCTACAATCGGGGCCAAGGGGGACTTGCGCGATATGTTTCGGTGGGAACACGCCGTCATTGGCGTCAAGGGAGCAACTGCGGGCCAGGCGCTGGAGGAGCTTGGTCTGCTAAAACCCGTGACCGCACGAGTGGGCCAGGGCTTCACCGAGCCTGCTGCCGCTGCTGCTTTCGACTATGTCGGCTTCCAGGTCGACGACTAGCCAACACGCGTCCTTGACGGTCTTTGCTCCTTCGGCTATGATAGTGACCACCAATGTAGTGGGTGCTCTCTTAGTGCCGTGGTCTGTCGAAGAGGAGTTGGGCATGATCGGGCGCCAGTTGTCCCGCAGAATCGTGTGACAGTTGGCGTCTCTCGTTTTGGGCGAGGGATCGAGGGCAGGAGAGGGATTCCCTTTTCGTCCGGAAACCAAAAGCAAGGAGGAGAGATGAACAGACGTCTAGTGGTCGCATTTGGCTGGCTGGCTATGCTGCTCCTGGCCGCTGCACTCCTGCCCGCCTGTGCTGGGGAGGTCGACATAGCTCGCCCCCGGGTGTGGATTGCAGCTCCTCTGAATGGCAGCCACCATGAATTGGGTGCGATACCTGTCATGTCCCATTCCTCCTGCAAGACAGGCATCCAGGAGGTGGTGTTGCTGGTGAACGCGGGGGAGTACCGCAGAGATGCACCCGACAACGCTGGCGAAACCCTGGTCACCATCGTGCAGTCCTGGGAACCCCCGGCGGAAGGGCAGTATACCTTGCAGGTCGTCGCCTACACCAGAGGAGGTTTGGCCAGCGAGCCGGCCACTGTGCGGGTGACGATAGGAGCTCCCAGAGGAACCACCCCTCCGACGGTCGCACCGGTTACAGCGCCACCTGTGGCTCCCGAAGAGCCGACCCACGCGCCGGCGATAGCACCGCCGCCGGAAGAGGGGCCTGCGTTCACACCGACTCACACGCCAGGCTCAGAGCCGCCCACCCATACCCCTGCCTCCCCTGCACCTGCGAGAGCCCCGGAGATCAGCTACTTCGAGGCCTATCCCGCTACTGTCAGTGCTGGCGCTTGCAGCGAGTTGCGGTGGGGTGTGGAATACGCAACTGCAGTGTTCCTCGATGGACAAGGAGCAGTTGACCACGATACAGCTCGGGTCTGCCCCGCCAGCACCACAAGTTACACATTGGTGGCCAGGTCGGCCGGGGGCGAGCGACAGGCCAGTGTCACCGTGACCGTCACCGAGGCTCCTACGGCGACCTCTATGCCAGACACGGCGGGTCCCGAGATCATTGACGTCCAGGAATCTGCGGACCCCATCTACACATCTTACCCTGGGGGGTGTGACCCCACGCAGGTGACCATCACGGTTAGAGTCACCGACCCGTCGGGTGTGGATGAAGTCAGGCTTCGATACAGGGCTGGCAGTGGGGTCTGGGAGGGACCCGTATTCCTGGGAGCCATCGGTGGCAACAGGTATCGGGTCACCCTACCTGTGCAGCCGGACATGCCGACAGCCATTCAGTATCAGATCCGGGCTAGGGATACCCTGGGCAATCAGTCCGGTGTCCAGCAGGGAACGGTGGAAGTCAGGCAATGCACCGGGTAGGATCCTGAGCCTGTTTTGCAATAGACACGTCCACATGACACCCAGTACCTAGCCATGGCACTGAAGGAGTGAAGATGAGAGCACGATGGATGGTCTTAGTCGTCTTGATCGGCATCCTGGCCTGTGTTTGCCTGCCTCTCGGCTTGGCCTGGCTGGGGGGGCGGCTGAAGTACACGCCGGGCAGCGGTCCGCCAGTCAGGATCACCAACCCTCACTATGGTGACCGGGTGCCTATGGAAGCGGTGGTGCTGGTGCAAGCGGAGGCCAGGGACACCGCCAACCTGGTGACCAGGGTAGAGTTGTGGGTGGATGGCGAACTCCAGTGGGTGAATAGCAGCGACGAGCCCGAGGGCACCGCTCATTTCTTTGCCGCTCAGGGCTGGCTTCCGTCATCGTCAGGGCCACATACCGTGATGGTGAGGGCCGTTGACAGCAGTGGGGCTGTGGAACAGGCGACCATCGTCGTGGAAGCGGTGGAGGGCGTCATCGGCTTTGGCCCCGAGGGGCAAGAGGTATACCTGGACGACCTGACCTCTGAGGCATACGTGGCTTCTGAGGGTCAGACTCTGGGGGGTATTGCCGAAAGCCGCGGTGTATCCGAGGAGGACATCCTGGAGACCAACCCAGATCTGGGTGCTGACGAGCCTCTGGCCGAAGGACAGGTTGTGCTAGTGCCCTTCGCGGCTGGCATCATACCGGAGCACGGGGAGGAACTGGAGGAAGAATCTGGTATAGGGCCCCAACTCGTCGGGGACGAGGGGCCGCAGATGGCTGCCCAGGTGATCTATCATGACTATCAGGAGGGCACGTGGGCCACTTTCTTGCTTGACAATATCGGCAACGTAGCGCTGGAAAGCATGCACGCGGCTTTGAGTTGTGGGGGAGAGCCCTCGACCGAGGTCCAGGATGATCAACCCTTCCTCTCTCGGCCCGACAACCGACCGCCCCAGGGTTCCGTGTTGCACGCTGGCGGACTGGCCTTCCTAGCCATCGAGATAGGTCGCATTGGAGTTGGCACATCGTGTGAGGCCGAATTCACGCTCTACAGCGAAGACGGTGGTGGCGGCCTAGCCACGGACAGGATCGTTGTGCCCTTCACAGTTGAAGGGGAACGGCGGTCACCAAGCCCAATCCCGCAAAATCCCCTGGGCAACATCAGAAGACTGATTTGGCGACTCAGGGATCGTGGTCATGTTCTCGTGACCTATGACAACGGTTGCGAAGATGAGACCGCTCCTGATCCTCCTAATCTTCATGCGGAGCATGGAGGAGAATGTGACGTGGATATTACGTGGTGGTCTCCTTGCTTCAGCGAGTTGGGGTTCACCCTCTATCGCTACGATGCCACCACGGGAGGGGACTTCGTGATGATCGGCGAGTTCCCCCCAGCTCAAGGGGATGTTTGGACAACAGATACCGTCCCCCAGGCGGGTGACTACTATTACTACGTAATGGCCAGCAACCAGTTCGGCGACGCCGCCAGTGACATCAGTAGGGCACAGGTACCGGTTGATGCTTGCTCTGCTGCTGCCCCCTCGGCGGAATCCAATCTGGTGACTCTGGAGGTGGAGGTGCTCGACGGACTTGTGGGGTCGGGATACGATAGGGTCTACTGCCTAGCCTCGCTACAAGGGCCGCCAGAGCTGAGGTTCCCGCTCGACCAAGATGAGTTCCTCCTGGTGGAAGAACCATCCTTCAACATCGAGGAGTATCTGGGTGGTGAGAACAGCCGCCTTGTCACTGTGTCTGCTGATGACGCTGTGCACGTCTTCTTCGAGTGCTATGGTTGGCCTCAGGGCGGAGAGCCGGATCTGCCAGATCCCTTGGGTGACTTCACAAATCTACATTGGGATGAGGATTGGGACGGCGATCTCTTGGTCGGCCAAGGGGATTTATTCAGGGTGAATTATGTGATCAACCGGGTTGCAGCACCGGACATCCCAGAGGAGTCCGTGGAGGGTGGGACCTATGAGGGGTTTTTATGTCCAGATATTCCCGTGCCCTGTGACCTGGAGGTGACGGAGGAGGGCCGGCTGAGATGGACTTGGGATTGGTATTTGGATGGGATAGATGGTTTCTGGATATCACAGAACGGGTTGAGAGTCCAGTGGGTGGACAAGAGCTCTGTTGGGAGAGTCTCCGGCGAACCCAATAGGTATTGGCGAAAGCTAGATGACTTCCTGGCCTCTCCACCTTGCGAGGGCGGGGGCCGCCTGAGCATGGTGGCCGGATTGAAGGATGAGCCCGGGGCGTCGGACCCGTGTGGAAACTCGGCTCGCAGCGAGACGGTTCAACGCTGGGGTCCTCCTTGCGAGGCTCGCGTCAGCGTGCGCTTCGACACCATCGAGTTTCCGTGGCTAGAGGGTGGCACGGCTGCGATCTACGGCTATCTTGTGGTCAACGACGAACACCTAGGCCTCGGCCTTCCCTATTATCCTGACCCTGCCTTTTTCCGAGCTTATCCGGACCAGACTTATGACTTGGGAAGCCTTGGCCCTCTCGTAGCCCGCTACGAAATGGTCTCTGCAGGCGAGTGGGTGATAGGACAGTACAGGGCTTCGGAACCCGAGTTGAGCGTCGCCTTGGACGAGAACACACAGCTGGACATCATGATAGAGTTGCATGAGTTTTTTACCGAGGAGATACTGTGCTTCTCCCATGTCTTGTCCGGAGCACTGCCCCCCGAGGGCTGGGCTCGTGTCAATACGACTGAGACCACGGGGGGATCGAGCGAGCATGGATCCTGTGCTGTAACCTATACTATCTCTGGTATAGCGTCAGACTAGGATGAGGTTTGGTAGGCAGGAATCTTCTGGAGGGGGCGACAGTTGCGGTATCAAGAAGATCCTCCCCACGTTTCCAAGGTCTGAGGAGTCTTGAATTCGTTCAGACGGACCCTTCCCGCAGGGACTACGTGAGGAAACGCTCCATCTTTCTTCTGTGCTCAGGAGTCCCTGCTTGGTTTGTCAGAAGGGGGCCGCTATGGTAAGATACCTCGGAGAGAAACGGGTATCAGTCCATGGGCAATCCAAGGCGCATTCCTCGTGTGGTTCTAGTCCTGGTTCTCGCACTCCTGGCCTTCACTTTGTACATCTTCCGCCTGGACCACCAGAGCCTGTGGTATGATGAGGGGTTCAGTGTCTACCTGGCGGAGATGAGCCTGGGCGAGGTCACCGCCCGCACAGCCAGTGACATCCACCCCCCTCTTTACTACTTTCTTCTCCACTTCTGGATGCTGGTCTCCGGTAGCACCGAGTTCGCCCTGCGCTTTCTCTCCCTCATCTTCGGCGTGTTGACCGTGCCTCTCATCTACGTCGTGGGGAGACGGCTTCTGGGAGACGCGGCCGGTCGCCTGGCCTCCGGGTTGATCGCTATCTCTCCCCTGTTCTTGTGGTATTCGCAAGAGGCGCGGATGTACACACTGGTCACCTTTCTGTGTCTGCTGTCCACGTACCTTTTGCTGCGGGTCATGGATGGGCAGGGGAGCCGCCACCTGCTCTGGACCGGGTACGTACTGACCAATATCGTCGCCGTCTACGCGCATTTCTACGCCTTCTTCGTGCTGGCCTTTCAAGCGCTGTTCTTCTTGGCCTGGTGGGTGCTATGGGCCAGAGGGCGCATGCGTGAGCGTTGGCCTACGCTAGCGAGCGGTGTCATCTGCCAATTGGCGGTTCTATTGGCCTATCTGCCGTGGAGCGGCTTCGTCCTGCAAAGATATGGTGCGGACGTCAGCTATTGGAAAGGAACCCTGAGGGTGACAGAGGTCTTGCGCAAGACGCTCATCACCTTCAGCACCGGACACAGCGTCTTGGAAGCCATAGCCCAACCCCTGTCCCTGGGCTATCTCATCATCCTGGTGGCGGGCGTCGCCATTCTGATCCTGAGGATACTGCGTGGGTGGCGGGCCGAGGGTGAACAGGCTCGTGGTATGGCACCCTTCGTCGAGCGGTGGCCTTGGCTCACTCTATCCAGCTTGCTTCTCTACCTGGGCCTACCATGTTTGCTTCTGTTGATTGTCTCCTATCAGCGGGCCAAGTTCCATCCTCGCTATCTGATGTTGGCCTCGCCTGCCTTCTTCCTCCTCATCTCGGCTGGAATCGCCAGCCTCTTCGCCATGGCGCGCAGGAGCGCCGGGTGGCGGCGGACTGGTGCATTAGCGCTTGCCTCCCTGTTCCTATCCTTCGTGGCGCTCTCCTCTCTGTATGCGGTCTTCAACGCCTACTTTGACATCAACTTCCTGAAGGACGATTTCCGAAGCGTGACCACCTTCATCGAGGAGCACAAGGGGGATAACGAGGTGGTCATCCTTACCTCAGGGCACTTCTTCCCGGTCTTCACCTATTACTACGATCAAGACGACTGGTATCCCATCCCCGATGAGCCTACCCTGTCCGCAGAGCGTGTGCTGAACTACGGTCTAGCCAACGAACTGAACCGCATATTGCCCGGCAAGGAGGGGGTCTGGGTCGTCCTGTGGCAGCAGGAGGTGGTGGACCCCGTGGGCTTTCTGACGATGATGCTGCACCAGGAGGGGACCCTGGTGCCCTACGAGGGGGGCTTCTGGGGTTTGAGACTGCTGCACTATGGGCTCCCATCCGACCTCCATTTCTCCAGCGAGCCCCAGGTACAGCATCCGTCGATCATCAATTTCGACGACCAGGTCCAACTCCTGGGGTACACCGTGCCCCAAGGGAAGGCCACAACGGATGACTTGGAGGTTGTCCTCTACTGGCAGGCCGTCCAGGAACTGGAAGAGGACTACAAGGTATCGTTGCGGCTAAGCGATGATAGGGGGCACGAGTGGGGAGGCTACGACGGCCGCCCCACGTCCCTGCTGTATCCTACGTTTCGCTGGCACGCCGGTGAGAAGCTCTTCGGTAAGGTGGTTGTTGTGCCGCAGGCGGCTACCCCTCCCGGCGAATACCAGTTGCACGTCAGCCTATACAGCGACGTCAACTTGGTGGGACTCGACATCCTTGACTCACAGGGCACGCCTGTAGGAACCACCGCGTCCCTGGGCACCGTGCAACTGTCGAAAGGCCGGGCGACATCCCTGGCCGAGGTACAGCCATCTCACTCCGTGGGGAACTCTTTCGGTCAGGGGTTGGAACTAGTGGGGTACGATCTGAGCACTGATGTAGCCCAGCCTGGCGATACTGTTGAGGTGGCCGTCTACTGGCACGCTCAGTCGTCGCTGACGGACGATTACGTCTTCTTGTTTCAACTCTACGATGAGGAAGGGAACCTGATAGACGATGGGATAAGCGGGCCTGAAGTGGTGGAGTGGTTTGCGCTCGAGGACTCGGCTCCTGGCGGCCAGGTCTATCACCCGGCCAACCGCTGGTATCCCACGTCGCTTTGGGAAGCGGGAGAAGTGGTACGGGGCCAGTATGACTACACTGTGCCTCGGCACGCTCCATCGGGCGAGGGACAATTGCGAGTTGCGTTACTCCGGTGCCTCGACGGGGTGAGGGCGGCCTCCCGTTCATCTCTTGAAACCGAAACCCGCGATGGTGAGATCGTGATCGCCTTCGAGCCTCCCAGTGAAGCTGGAGGCCAGGTGCTGGCCTGCCGGGGCGAGTCAGTGCCATCCCAGGTGATGCTTACACCTTTCCGGGTGGAGGCCACGGAGCGTGTCTTCTCCGCGCCTGAGGTCCAACATCGGGTGGAGTATGGCAACCTCGGGAACAAGATCTCTCTGTACGGCTACGACTTGAGCTCCGATATCGTGCGTCCCGGAGAAACCGTCCACCTGACGCTCTATTGGCTGGCTCTGGACACCATGGAGACGTCATACACTGTCTTCACTCATCTGCTCGATAGCGAGAACCGCGTACGCGCTCAGATGGATGGCCTGCCACAGGGTGGGACTCGTCCCACCACTGGGTGGGTACCAGATGAGTACGTCCGCGATGAATACGAGTTGGTGCTTGACACCGAAGCCTTGCCGGGAGAGTACCTCATCGAGGTGGGGATGTACGATGCATCCACGCCTGATTTTCAGCGCCTTCCTCTGGTGGACGTGGCTGGGAATGTGTTGGACAACCGCATCGTGTTGGAAGCTGTAATCCGAATCGAGGGGCGGTAGCGAGGATGAACAGCTCCGCGATTCTCGACTTGAGTACTGGATGGGCCACATTGTGATCTGCCTGTGCCTACTGGTGGTGAGGCCGACTTGTGACGCACTTTCCGTTGTTGAAAAAGCTAAGGTGGGATAGGGTCGATGACATGAGACCAAGGGTAGCCAGGATCCCATTGCTCTTGATTTGCTTTGCCCTGATTGTCCCTTTGTGCGGCCCTGCTTCCACGAGGGCTCAGGGGGATGGGGAGGAGACGATCCGCTGCCGCTGTCACTCCGACGCCGGCAGCATGGAGCTTGAGTTCCCGGCGGACGGCGGCCCCATCGAGGGAAGCTATCGGAGCGCATACACAGAAGAGGATACGTCGCTCCTGTACGACGAGGATGGTTCTGGCGCGCTCTATGCGGAGCAGCGCTCGGTGAGCATCGCTATCGAGTTTGACGGAGAGTACTCAGGCGGCGATACCGGCCTCTTCACATTTCTGGTTAGGGGCAGCGCCACGGTGGACATTGACAACCTGGAGGATGACGGCTTTGATCGGTCATACCGGGCTGAACTTGATACTACCACGACTGGCCATTGGAACGAGGACGGTACCCTCAAAGTGCATGATATAACCGGCCAGTTCACGCCGGTGGGCATGAGTGCCAATGACATTCCCAATACTGAGTGGTTAGAGCCACCAACTGCCAGTGTGGCTGCGGAGCTGATCTTGAGTTGCAGCGGAGGGCCGGGGGGGCGCTCGGAGCCTCCGGGAAGGAGCGGGTTCTCTCAGCCTCACGCGCCGTCAGGGCTACCTCAGCCGAATGGACCGCCGAACCCTCCCGTGATGCGCCAGCCGGTGGCGCCGCAGAGCGGGCTACCTGTGCCGCCAGCGCCGCCGCCCATCCCTGCACCCATGGGGGATTGCGGCCCGGTGCAGGTGATTTACTTGGACGACCTGGGCATTGACCCAGGCCAAGCGGAGATAGATGCCTTCATCGAGAATGCGCTGGCTCTAGGAGGTCCGGACTACAGTCTGATCATCTCGCATAGGCAGCGCTTGACCCAGAGATTCGGCCAGGAGGGCTTCGAGCAGATAGACACCTTGCTGCAAGAGCTGGGATACATCGCTGAGACTTGCCCTTTTGTCTTGATCGTAGGTGACGCTGATGTGGTGCCCTACGGTGTGCTTCCCAACCCCACCGATGACGGCGATGTGCTCTTCACCGATGACGTCTATGGCGACACCGATCATGATGAACTTACCATTCCTGATATCCCCGTGGCTCGCATACCCGACGGCTGGTCACTGGAGTTGGTCCTAGCCCAGTTGTCGCCGTCGAACGTACCCGAAAGTGGGGACTTCACCCTGGCCAACTCCAAACGCCCCCACGCCGACGCAGTGGCGGACCAGGTTTTCGGCACTGATCGGATCCTGCTGTGGAGCCTGCCTACCTTGCACGAGCAAGTGGGTCCCTCTCAAGTCGATGTCCGGCACAGCTACTTCATGCTCCACGGCGCGGCGTGGGACACGACCGTGTGGTGGGGCGAGGAGGAGGTGTATCCGGTGGCCTTCACCGTCGCTGAGGCCAAGTCCGAGGGCGTGGTGCTGAGCGGGGCCTGCTATGGTACCTACACCTACAATCGCACGCCCCTGGACTCCATCCCCCTGGCCTTCCTGCACAGCGGAGCCCGCGCCTTCATTGGAGCCACGGGCATAACCTACTCTCCGCTCTGGACAGCAGGTCCTGATGCCACAGGCCCGATGCGACACGACGCTGTGTTCCACCATGCTTTCTTGGATGCTGTCTCACAGGGCGAGTCGCCACTGGCGGCCTTCATGGAGGCCAAAGAGCAGATGGCCGACCTGTGTGCGTCGGGGGATGCCACCGCGGCGGAAATCAAGATGCTGCACGAGTTCGTCTACTTTGGGAAACCGTGATGAGCATTGCGCGAGCGACAGTCGATGCGGAGAGGGGA
>JAUWLF010000097.1 GCA_030613785.1 Chloroflexota bacterium
CAAAGCAAACGGTGCAGAAGACGTCTACGCCTGCGTCACTCATGCCGTCCTGTCCCATCCCGGGCCGGAACGGTTGAACGAGGCAGGTCTCACAGAGTTGGTCGTCACCAACACCGTTGCCATCTCGGAGGAGAAGAGGCATAAGATGAAAGACCTCGAGCTGACGGTCCTCTCGGTGGCTCCCCTACTGGGAGAGGTAATAAGGCGTATCTACCTCGGCATCTCAGTGGGTGAGATGTTCAACGAATAGCGGCGGGTAAGGCAGAAAGATCCGATGAAGATCACCGCACCTCATTCCTGGCAGGTGTCCACGGCAGAAGCCAGGGAGATTCAGTTGAGCCTCCGGGAGAAGGTGTCATTTGTGGCCGGTTTCGACGAGGTGCGGACCGTGGCTGGCGTGGATGTGGGTATGAAGGGGGAATTGGCCAGGGCCGCAGTCGTGGTTCTGAGTTATCCCGGTCTAGCACCTCTGGCGCAGAGCGTGGCCGAGGCACCGGTGCTCATGCCCTACATCCCTGGCTTCTTGTCCTTTCGTGAGGCACCGGCCATTATCGCTGCCTGTGAGAACCTGACCATCGAACCCGACCTGTTCATCTTCGATGGCCAGGGCGTAGCGCATCCCAGACGCCTGGGCATCGCCAGTCACGTGGGGCTGATCCTGGACAAGCCCTCCATCGGCTGTGCCAAATCTCGTCTCTGTGGTACGCATCACGAGCCTGCCGCCGAAGCTGGCTCCTACGTTCACCTCTATGACGGCGATGACGTCATCGGTGCGGTGTTGCGCACTCGCGACAACGTTAGCCCGGTGTACGTCTCCGTCGGTCACCGCATAGATCTCGAAACGGCCATCGAGTATGTGCTGGGGTGCTGCAAGGGATACAGGCTACCCGAGACTACCAGATATGCTCACCGAGTGGCCAGCGGGGAGGAGTCACTCACCGAGGCAGAGCAGCCGTCGTTATTCGATCTGTCCTGAGGAGGTGGGCGGAATGTCCCCTGAGGAGAGCATTTGGAGGGCTGCCGATATGCTTACTTTTCCGGGTCAAGGGGAGGGAACCTTGTGACGCAGCCGCTCGTTGTGATCAACAAACACAAGAGAATCGAAGAAGCCTATGAGGAGTCTGAGCAGTACCTGAAAGATCACCCTGAGCTGCGCGACGTGATCGCAATTCACCTGTGGGCATACTATGAGGTGGGCGACCTATTCCCCATCACCGCTCAGAAGCTCGATTCCGGACACCGCTTTCCCTACTCAGAATCCTATTATCAGCTTGAGAGCTCCTTTGAATTGTGCATGGAAGGATTCTATCAACAGGCACTTTTCGCGCTTCGATGCGTTCTCGAACTGGGCGTGCTCGGTCTCTACTTCGACAGAGATAATAGTGCGGAGGTACACATTAGAGGATGGTACGCCTCAGCGGAACAAACACCGCGCTTCAAGCGTTGCCTAAGGGCTCTGTTTCAACTGCGCTGCTTCGAGCAGTTCAACCAGGTGTGTGCCCTCAAAGATCAGATCAAAGAACTCATGGGCCTGCTGGATGACCATGCTCACACACGTGGCTACTACTTCAGTGCGTGGGCGAAAGCTCGCGCAGACGTCAACACATTCAGTAAGTCGGCACTGCAGGAATATGTGGAGACGATGAAGAGGGTAGTCACAGGTGTCATAACTATGATCCTCCTGAAGTACCCTGTTGGGATGCAGGGCTTACCATTGTGGGACAAATTCGGGTCCAATCCACCTGCGGGGGGTTTTCTGGATGAGACATCCCATCGAGCGGTCTGGGCTGTGATTGACGAAGGCGCCAAGCAAGTCTTGAAAGACATCAGCGACAATGACCCCGATGTGATCATGATGGTGGAGAACATCCTATCCATGCCCGATCTAACCGAAGAGCAACTGAAGGCACAGAGCGCGGAATTCGAGGACTGGCCGGCGATGCCAAGAGGGAAAGGAAAGGTCAAAAGCGGCGGCACCGGTAACTCATCGGCTTGAGCTCACCGCACGCTCGGCAAAGGCCTGACAAGAGGGTGGAGGCGATGGATATGACGCACCGAGTGGCCAGCGGGGAGGAGTCACGCACCGAGGCAGAGCAGCCGTCGTTGTTCGATCTGTCCTGAGGAGGTGGGCGGAATGACCCCTGAGGAGAACATTAGGAGAGCCGCCGAACTCTTCTTGAATGCTCGACACGCCGTGGCCCTCACTGGCGCCGGGATCAGCACTCCCTCTGGCATCCCCGATTTTCGAAGCCCTGATTCGGGTCTGTGGACCAAGGATGATCCCATGGAGGTGGCCTCTATCCGCACCTTCCGCACCCAGCCCGAGGCGTTCTACGAATGGATGCGTCCCACGATCCAACTCTTCTTGGAGGCGGATCCCAATCCCGCTCACCTGGCACTGGCTGAACTCGAAGAGATGGGCTTGCTAGAGGCAGTCATAACGCAGAACATAGATAACCTGCACCAGAAGGCTGGCTCGAAGCGCGTGCTGGAGTTGCATGGCCATTTTCGAGAGGCGGTCTGCATGGAGTGCCGGCAGGTATACCCCACCGAGGGCATGATCTATGAGTACATGCTGGAGGGGAAGGTACCGTCTTGCGTCGGATGCGGGGGCGTTCTCAAGCCTATGGCCGTTTTCATGGGCGAGCCCTTGCCCATGGATGTCCTCTTGAACGCGGAGATGGAAGCTCAAACGTGCGATCTGATGCTGGTGGCAGGCTCCTCCCTTACCGTGGTGCCCGCTGCCAATATCCCCTCGCTGGCCCGCCGCCTGGGGAGCGATGTGATCATCGTGAACTATGAGCGCACACCTGCCGACAGAGATGCTGAGGTGGTGATTCACGAAGATGTGGCAGAGACACTCCCGGCCATCGTCGATATCTGTCGAGAACAGGCCGCTGGATAGGGCTACTTGCGAGCCACGGCGTAGGTGAGTTCGAAGGGTAGCTCCAATCCGCCTCGTGGATCTACGTACTTCTCCCTCGCTATCCGCAACACTTCCTGCTTGAGCTCTTCCCGCGTCTTGTCTGGAAGCCTCGATTGCATCTGCCCGAGGCGGCCCAGGGACAGCACCATCTCCCAGATGTCCTCCAGGGCGTCGAGGGTCAAGATGTGAGGTCGCTGCTCAGCCCTTACTTCTGAGAATCCGGCCTCCTTCAACGCTTCTTCCAGGGTTTCAGTGTGCCCAAAGCCGAAGATGGAGGGCCCACGCTGAGGCGTTGGGGGCATATAGGGGATGAAGGGTTCTATGAAGGCTCGCAGTGCCACTTTGCTGCCCTGTCCGAAGACGGAGAGAGCCACGATGCCGTCTGGCCTCAAGACCCGATACATCTCGGACAGGGCCCTGGCAGGAGCCGGACAGAGCATCAGGCCCAGGGCGCAAAGGACGGCGTCAAAGAAGTCGGTTGGAAACTCAAGGCTCTCGGCGTCCATCTGGAGGAATTCTACGTTACTCACCTCCAGCGCGGAGGCTCTCTCGCGTGCGAGTTGTATCATGACATCTGACAGGTCGATGCCTACCACGCGTCCCTCGGATCCGACTCGGGAGGCGCTCAGAAGAGCTGCCAGGCCACTCCCAGTGGCTACGTCCAGAACCTTCTGACCGCTTGCCAACTGGGCCAGGCTGACCAGCTCTTGGCAGAATGGCGTGAAGGGTGTCGTCAGACACCTATCGTATCTCTCGGCGCACAGATTCCAGGCCAGTCGCTCGTTCTCTTTGAAAGCCTCCACGTCCAACATAGACTTGTCCCCATCCGCTGAGCGCATGATCAGATGGTTGGGAGTATACCTGAGCGAAGTGCGGCAGGCAATGCGGAGGGTGCTGATCGAGCAGTTCGGTGCGCACCGGGCTAGCGAGGTGAATTGAACTGCGTGCCCCACGACCGCCCGACGGCAGCTCTTTGGAATCGGTCCTCCGAGATGTTATAATCTGCCCAGTTCAGCGGGAAGGGTGGAGGCAGAGCATGGGCGAAGAGACGCAGCAGCGGATACTGCTGAGATTCCGACAGGATCCCTACGCCGACTTGCTCGGCATGGAGTTGCTGGAGGTCAGGCCGGGCTATAGCTTGATGAGCATGGTAGTTCGTGAGGATATGGTGAACTTCCACGGCATCCCCCACGGCGGGGCCATTTTCTCCCTCGCCGACAGCGCCTTTGCCGCGGCCAGCAATTCTCATGGGCAGACGTCTGTGGCTCTGAACATCGAGATCAGCTACGTGAGGATGGTTGTGCCCGGGACGAAGCTGATAGCGGAAGCCACTGAGGAGTATCTGGGCAAGCGCACGGCTCTGTATCACATCACGGTTACCACCGACGAGGGCGATCTCGTAGCGTCCTGCCACGGAGTGGTGTATCGCAAGAAAGAGTGGTTTCTGGAGGGCTAGTAGTATCACCCACACGTAGTCCAATTGCTGGCTCCGGCCTCTTGTGCTATACTGAGGCCGACCGGTGGATCTTGTCATAGGAGGAACCCAAGGAGGTAGATCAATGCTAGTAGGCAGCCGAATGACCCCTGACCCTATCACCATCAGCGATGACGCTGCCATTGACGACGCGCTGAAACTGATGAGAGACAAGAACGTTCGTCGCCTGCCAGTGGTGGACAAGAAGGGGAAGCTAGTGGGCATAGTGGCGGAGAAGGACGTTCTATACGCTTCTCCATCGCCAGCCACTTCGTTGAGCATCCACGAGATCCACTATCTGGTCTCCCGGATCAAGGTCAGTGAAATCATGACCAAGAACGTCATTACCGTCACCGATGACACGCCTCTGGAAGAGGCGGCAAGGATGATGGCGGACAATCAGATCGGGGCCCTGCCGGTAGTTCACGACGGTGAGCTGCGGGGAATAATCACCGAAACCGATCTGTTCAAGATCTTCCTGGAGTTGCTGGGGGCCAGGGAGCGCGGAGTACGCTTGACCGTCAAGGTGCCGGAGCGAAAGGGAATGCTGCGGCTGATTACGGGGACGATATCGCGGCTCGAAGGTCATGTCCTGGCCCTCACCACCTGGGCTGGGGAGGAGCCCGGCACACGGATAGTCACTGTGAAGGTCTCCGGCGTCGACCGGGAGAAGCTGGTAAGCAATGTAGACCAACTCGGCATCGAGTTCCTGGACGTGCGGGAATCATAATCGGTCCGGTTTGCCGCATCACTATGGCCTGGGGTCCCTCTCTTGGTTTTCGGGTCAAGGGGGGCGAGGCCAGAGTCATACCTTTGTCATTCCACACGAGGCGTCTTCGTTGAGCGGGGGCAAGATCGATCCCTGTCAACGGCGGTGCCTTTTTGGGTTTGGGTCCCGGTCGGTGCATGACATCCCTGTGGACTACATCGTGACGCCGGAAGAGATAGTCTTCACGGAACACGACCGCAGGAAGCCTGAGGGCATCTACTGGGAACTTCTCGAGGAGGAGAAGCTGCAGAGCATCCCCACCCTGAGAAAGCTGGGGGGAGAGTCCTGATCCCCACGATCGTGGGTGGTCTGAGCTCGTTGCCTGGCCGGACGCCACGAGCTTTCAGCTAGAATGGAGCAAGGTAGGCAGCACTGCTGAGCCCGCTGCCTGTCAGGCTAGTAGTCTTTCATGACGAGGCGCCCGAGAGCCAGTCATCCACACCAATCTCGGCAACCGTCACTTCCGGTGTAGCGTAGAGCAATGTGGTCTGGTCTGCCGCAGGAGCAGGCACCAAAGTCAATGTCGGAATCGCTCCATTCCCATGCACCGGTCCAGTCTTCGTCCACCCTACCGAGACAGATGTCATTGCCGCCGCCCCAGGCGCTCCTTAGAAACCAGATGTCTAGGTCACACCTGTCGTAGATGTCGCGGCACCAGTGCGGGCTGTCGTAGCAGTAGGGCGATACTTGGCCGGAGTTGGCTATGAAGCTGGGGATCAGGAGGTCTTCATTCCCAAGGGGAAGTATAGCTTGATATCTAAGCCATAGACGACGTAGTTTGCAGCGTACCCCACGTTGCTGACCCCGTATTCTATGCGCATGTAGCCGCTTTCACCCCAGCCTGTGCCCCAAGAGTTCCTCAGGATCCACGCCCCTTGAGCGTCATCCCAACCAACCAGGACTATGGCGTGATTGACATCCGTACACTCAGGGCCTTGAAAAACACCACCGGAATAGTCACGAAAGGCAGAGTTCACACAGACGGCAGCCGCAACGGGCCCATGGTCTAGAATGGCCTGCTTGATGGCCGCAATGGAGGGAACACTGTAGGAGTTGTCCACGTATTGCCAGAAAAGGAGCTTCTCGTGATGTGTATGAGGAGCGTTGCACGGCGCATCCCAGGCCACATAAGGGAAATCGGCCTCGTACACGGCTCCGGCCTCTGGTTCAAATGGCGGTATGTTCCACTCATGGTAGTCGTGGGCAAACCAGCCACCACGCTCACAATCCCAGCCATCCGTGTTGCACGAGAGCAGATACTGCTCCGAGAGGTCTCTCGTCACGCCTTCATAGTGCAGGATATTGGACTCCAGGGGGCCAACCGTGCTGAAGGCCCAGCAGCTTCCGCAAGCGCCTTGATTCTTTACAGCGGTGCATGCTCCCTGATCGCACCAGTTGTAAGAAGATGGCAGGCCGAGTGGAGAAAGATCCTCGGCTAGCAATGGGCTCTGAGGAGGAGATTCGCTTGCACCGCCGACATTTGTGTTTCCACCAGAGGTGAAGGAGCCAACTGCGTCCACCTGAAGAGAATAGGTCCCGGCTGGGCTCACATCCTGTTCCCAGGGACGATGATAGACCAGCGTGAAAGTGGTCTGGCCCGCTTCCACGGCCTTGAAGCGCAGTACCTGTGTCCCTGGAGCGCCGAGGAGATGAGGCACTCTCCGATTGCTCGCCATCCCCAGGGCGTCGGATTGCGGCCTGAATTCGCTCTCACCCACCTGCTGGAGAATCCGCTGTCCCTCCATCCGCACGCTTGTGTGTTCGACCTCCCAAGTGTAGCCGGTGGAGGGATTGCTTTCCAGGCTGATGACTAGAATCTGACCTTCGCTGAGCTGGACGTGGGCGCCATCATCGCCAGCACAAACGTGGACCTCGGTGGGAGGCGGAGGCTCCTGGGGAGGTGAGTCGGAGAGAGCGCTCGACGACAGCGTCAACGCCAGGGCGAGGAGGATGAGGCTACCGATTCTGAGACTTCGTGCCGGTTTGCTTGCCATAACTGAATGGTGTTGACGATGCTTGTGAGTGAGGCCGTGTGATCCCAGTTGGTGGTCCAGAGAGTGCGGCCTCGAGCGGCGCACGCCCGCGGCGAAACGCGAGGTGGCGGTTGTGCCTCTTCAATAACTATTATAGCATACGTCCACCATTTGCGGAATAGCTAAATGGTACTGGTGACAACTCTATTGGATCACGGTGCAAATTGATGGCGCGGGACAGCGCTCAGTCAGAAGACGGAAAACAGGTCTGAATGCCTATCCAGCGACGATGAGCGGAAGATAAAGGTGATACGGGGAGTCCGTCACGGTGACTGTGCCCTCATACGGGCGATAGTTGTGCTTGCTCACCGTAAGATGAGCTGTGCCCGGAGCCGCCACTGTGGAGAGGGGGACCACAGTGCCGTCCCCGCTTGAGAGGGCGGTGCCCAGGATCCGGCCATCCTTGACCAAAGAGATCATCGCTCCCGATTGGGTCACGTGCACCGTGAAGGAATCCGCAGCGAACTCGAGTTCCGTGTCGTGAGAGACGCTCAAGTCCTGTGGATACGCAGTCCAGATTTCCATCGTGGGGTCGCCGAAGTAGTGGAACACCTCGAAGGTGATCTTCCTGTAGGTGCTCTCACCATAGACGGTGGCCATGTACAGCTTGCCGTAGTTCAAGACCTGTCCCATCCTGTATTGAGGGTTGGAGAAGGGACCTGGAGACGGTGTATAGGGCAGGAAATCGGGCCAGATGGCGTCGTAGAACCCCTGGTTCAGATCGTCGTTGTAGCCGCCGTAACTGGCACGCGTCGCGGCGACGACCCCCGCGGCTCCGCCATGGCTGTTCCGTTGCCAGGCCTCGGCGAAGTTGACTTCGTTGTAGTCGGTACCATGAATCGGGTGATCCGTCTCGTTGTCGAACCAGCCTGTCTCGCAGTTCATGCTGAAGACCACAGGCAGCTTCTTGCGATTGTTCAGGCCTTGGACGTGCCACACGGCGAACTCAGGCTGCGCCCACATCCACCGCACACCATGGTCCCTGTGATTCAAGATGAACCGCCCGGTGTTCACCGCGTCCACGACATGTGTGGAGTTGCCGATCCATGGGAAGCCCTTGTCTCTTAGCAAGTAGGACGGCAAAGGATCGCCGTTGAAGAAGTACAACGGATTCACCCATGGGTGGGCATAGTAGATCTGGTGGGCAACGTACCCGTTGGCCTCAACGTAATCCACGATCTCCTGGGAGGTTTGCACCCACCTGTGGTCCTCCCGTGTGTACGGAGACACTTCGTCCTCGAAATGAGCGGCCACCGCGAGATCGGTGTAGAAGGACGCGCTCCTGGTGGGGTTGCGCTCGTAGTTGACAATCCTGCTGACGATGTTCTGCGCCTCCGCGGCGCTATCCACGGAGATGCGACCGGTGCTTATGTCGGGGAAGTAGTCGCCCCCATCAACGGTGGCATAGTAGAGGTCGGTCCCGATCAGCGTCCCTCCGGGTGGTTGGTCAGGGTGAACAGTCTCGTAGTTGGTGTTGATGAACTCGGCGTCGCCGAGAAACAGGACGAAGGAGGGGGGAACGGTCCAAGTATCGTAGGCGTGCTGGACGTAGCTTCTGATGGCGGAGGCGGAGGAGCCGGTCTGCGCGGTCGTTCTCACCTCCGTGTCGATGCCCCTGAGGATCTTCCAGTCAGCCAGTCGATTGGCGGCGGTCAGAAAAGCAGGCGCGGTGATAATCAGGAAATCACCTCCGTTGGTGCCCGCCAGGCCTGATCCACCCCCGGGACCGGGAGGAGGCCCCAGTTGCGAGTAGTTGAGGAGCACGCTGCTGAGGAGGGAGTCGAAGTAGGGGGACCGGAGCCGTTCATCGGAAAATGTCCCTGCTCCGCCCGAGTAGGAAATCCGCACACCAAAACGTGTGTGGATCCTGAGTTGCTCACGGGCGGCGTTGTATTGCACGGGGTAGAACCTGACCAGCACTACCTCCACCCCTCTGATGATCGCCGGCTCTTCGAGCTCCACGATCTCGGTGGGATAGTACTCGTCTCGCTCGTAGGAGGCCAGGTCAATGACGAAGTCTGGTTCCCCGTCCTGATCTATGCGCGGTTCCTGAGCTGGATAGACCAGGTAGCCAGTGCTGGTTTCGACCAAGTCCGCCAGTACCTCGACCTTGAGGTCGGCGCCGCGGGGGACGGCCACGAAGCGTCCAAAGGCCGGCAGTTCAGGTTTGCCGATCTCGGTGGTTGTGCCACTGCTGGGCAGGGACAAGCGTTGGTAGGCAGTGCCGTCCTGCTGGGCTTCCTCTTGTGTCACCACGGGAATGGTGACCTCCAGCACTATCTCCTCGCTGCTGGAGCTCACGACCTCCACTTGCGGGAAACCGTCCTGCAGCGATGCCGAGGGCGACGAGGGTTGCGGCGGTGGGTCAGATGATGCCGAACTTTGCCCTTTTGCACCTGGGGGAGAGAGGAAGAGGCCAACGACGAGTGCGCCCACCGCAATGGCGGGGAGGGCAGCTCTAAGTAGAGAGAGAACCTTTCTCCTGATGGAATTCGACAAGCGTTTCATCCATTTCCACTGCGCCGTTCCAATCATAGCTGAAGCAAATGCTTCATGCAAGACGCCGTGGTGGGGCTGGTCGGTGCGATAGGTCGGGATATCCTGCAGCTTCCGCAAAGCGAGTTTTCCGGGGTCACCCAAGCGGTTATAGGCCCGACGGGGATGAGCGCGAGTTGGGGATCGACCGCTTGCAAGAAAGGCAGCGTGAGTGAGGTGTCGCCGCCATGATGAGGTACTTTCAGGACCAGGCTGTTCAAAGGCTGGCTTGAGGCAAGCAAGGCCTCTTCCGCCGAGGAGACTGGCGGCCGCTAGCAATGACAGGTCGGGCATGTCACGAATTCGATCTACAAAAGGAAAGACCACCCACCATCTGGTGGGTGGCTCGAAGGCGAGGATGTCCCTACACCTCCCTCCTTCCCCGCAGAACGTAGGTACGTTCGCTAACTCCGCAAACAGCACGTACCATATTTGGGAATCTGTCAACCGCTTGGCACACCTGGACCAGCCTTTTCCCTACACCTATCGGCTGTGCAGATGCAGCACAAAAGCCCAGCCCTCACCTTGCACTGTGGCACCCTCCACGAGCGGGAAACTCACGTCGAAGGAAGCCGTGCCTGCCCACGGATACTCACCGTGGAAGCCTTCCGCTGTAACTTCAACCATTTGCTCCCCCGTCATCTCCAAGGTCATGTGGAGTTCCTCGCCGCTTGCTCCCTCCAGACACTCTCCGTTGATGGTCGTTTGCATGTTCAGGGTGACCTCATACGTGCCCCATTGCTCAACCAGGACATCTGCGTATGAAATGGGGCCTCCTCCCTGCACAACGTAAGGTTCTTCGCCAGTAGTAACGGCAAAAGGAATGTTGCCCACCGCAAACGGCTCCAGCCCCACAACTTCTGCCGGGCCTACCAGGACACGCACCTCAATCGCTCCACTCAAGCCATCACACAGGGTCGCAGGAGGTTCTGGTGTGGGTGGAACTGCGCCCGAAGGAGGAGGCGTGGGTGTGGGGGTTGGTGTAGCTGTGAACGTAGGCGGCACTGCTGTAGCTGTGGACGTAGCCGGTAGTGGGGTAGCTGTGGACACGGGCGGCACAGGTGTCGCCGTGGCCGCCCCCGAGCATGCAGGCAAAAGCAGAAGGACTGTGACTAGCATTGAGATCAAAATCGACCATTTCCTACTCATCATTACGACCTCGCTCTCTAGATTGTATTCTTCCCTAGGCAGAGGGACATATGCTAGCACGGTCCTGGATCGATGTCAAACACGGAGAGAACTCGTCGGGAACATGGTTTGCACCCTGCGCACATCTCTTGGATTCAGGATGTGCTGCAATCTCTAGCCAATCACAACCCTAGTGATGCGGAGAGGTGATTCGAGGATGTCCCTTGAATCATAGAGCTCCGGCTGCAACAGGGAACTCTCCTGGTGCTCACCATCGCTGCGAGTTACGGATACTTGAGAATCCGAGCCTGCCGGAGTGCGCGCCGACCATAGCACGGGCGCTCATGGATGCAGCACCCAGCATTCTCGCTGAAGCGAAAAGCACTGGGCTCAAGATCGCCTTGGGTAGTCACGCAGTGATCAGTCCCCACGGTCAGAACGCACGTGAGATAGCGTTGCGTGTGGAAGCTGAGCTGAGCGCGATCCAGGCCATCATAGATGGCTCGCATGATGGGACCCAACCCCACTGGGTTTGCCAGGGCAGCGGGCACTACCTTGTCCAAGGACTCGGGCAGCAGCGCGCCGCAAAAGGCCTCTTGCATCACGTATGGTCTCAGTTCCAGTGCACCGTCATTGTCTCTCGGCGCCACAACGCAAATGGCCGTTTTCATTTGCGCGCGGGCGAGCTGCTTCTCCACTACAGTGCCCTGGAGAGCTGTTGACAGAACTGCCAACGGCAGTAACGACTCGAGGTGGAACGTAGACCGGTGAGTTCACGGGCGGGGATATCGAGGGGTTCCTAGCACGACGCCAAGTTACCAACGGGTAGCTCGGTTGGGAGTGGACTTTCCCCGTGCTTCCCCTTCCGAGATAGGATCTTCAGTCCTGGCTCTGAACCCTGGTAGAGACCTCGTGCATCAGATCCTTCAGGCCGGGATAGCTGGCCACGTACTTCTGGAAGTAGAAGTCATACACTTCTTTGTTGGCCGGATCGGGCTCCACCTCAGTCTTGATCTTCACCATCTGCTCCGCTGCCTCAGCCAAGGTGGGATATTGACCAGCACCTACCGCGGCGCAGATGGCTGAGCCCAACGTCATTGCCTCCTGGACTTCCGTGATGCGGATAGGAAGCTGGCAAACATCGGCGTGGATCTGCATCCAGAGCTCGCTCTTCGTACCGCCACCACAGGCATACATCTCTGTGCACTGAAAGCCGGCCTGTGCCATGTTCTCTAGGATGTGGCGCGTTCCGTAGGCGGTGCCTTCGTAGATGGCTCTGAACAGATGCGCCCTGCTGTGCTTGAGGCTCAGACCCCAGATGACCCCTCTGGCCAGAGGGTCCCTCAAGGGGGAGCGATTGCCCTGCCAATAGTCAAGCAGCACCAATCCTTCCGACCCCGGTGGAATCATCGATGCCTCTTCGTCCAGAATCTCGTAGACAGTCGTATCCTTGTCCGCTGCCTCTATCTGCTCCTGGTATGCAAACTGGTCAGCGAACCACTTGGCGATGGAGCCAGTGGACACCTGCCCACCCTCCAGTATCCACAACCCTGGGATCACGGCATCAGGGTACGGTCCCCAGGACATAGAGCCGAAGATGGCTTCATCGCTCACCGCCAAATGACACGTGGACGAGCCGGTAATCAGAGCGAGACGCCCAGGGCGCACAGTGTTCAAGCCGATCATGCCAGCGTAGGCATCTATCGCTCCCTGGATCACCAGTGTATCTGCGGAAAGCCCCAGAGTCTCAGCTACCGACGGCAGCAGCGTACCAACCGTGGCCGCCACAGGCAATACCTCCGAGGGCCACCTCTCAGGCAAATCCTCCATATCCAATTCACGGAGCAGATTCGATGACCACCCACCTTCCGGCGTTGCATAGTTCCACTTGCAGGTGACATTGTTGACGCAAGCCACCCAACGGCCCGTAAGCTTGTAGTTGAGCCAGTCCAGGCTTTCTACGATCTTGTCGGCCTGCAGATATGTCTTCGGCTCGTTCTCTTTGATCCACATCGCTTTGGGAATCATCCACTCCGGTGACTCGATATCACCGACGAATCTCAGGATGGAATCACCGGTAGAGGTCACCCTCTCGGCCTGGTCGTGGGCGCGTACGTCCATCCATATCAATGCCGGGCGAAGCGGTTCGCCCTTGTCATCTATGGTCACCACCGTGCACGAGGCATTGTCCAGACTCAAAGCCACGATCTCCGAAGGGGTCACACGCTCAGTCTCCACACATCGCCGGACGGTACTCACCAGCGCTTCCCACCAAAGTTGCGGATCCTGCTCGGCCCAACCAGGCCTGGGGTGCAGCACCGGATACTCCTGCGTGGCAAAGGCCAGGGGCTGCCCAGCGAGGTCGAACAACCCCGTGCGCAGGCTCTGTGTGCCGATATCAATCCCCAAGACGTAAGGTGGTGTGCGATCTGCCATTTCCAGGTCTCCTGATGAGTTCACTGGGTTCAACAAGCGGCCCTCGATTCAAGAGGCGGTGAGGCGACCAAGCTAGGAAGGCTTGTAGTACTCACCGCCGCTGCCATCAAAGGCTCGGTAGCCGATATCCAGCCGATGTGCCATCTCCACGAGGTGTGGGGTGTAATCACCATAGGCAAACCCTAGATGGTTACAGGGCCAGACGTCGATCAGTAGTTGGTCGGGTATGGGAATCTTCCCTTTGATTATGGGCCACGAGTAATCGTACCGTTGATGCTCATCAGGATGCACGTCCACGGTCTCCATGACCGTGGCCACTAGTTGATAACGCAGGTTCTCACGGCCCAGGCGCGCCACGGTCATGGTCTCCCCCCCCGGCGTTCGCCCTCGCACCGCGGATCCGCCAGCTTTGTAGAAGATCTCCTGCCCCATGTACTCGACGTGGTCTAGCTTGTGCACGGGATCCTCCTCCGGAGGACCGAAGAAGTAAGGAGGATGCTGCCCGCAGTTGACGATGACCAGCTGTCCATCCCCGACGTCGCGAAAGTCACCGAAACCCGCTGGTTTATTGGACAGCAGGTGGAGCCACAGTTGGGTCAGGGCCGAGTCCATGTCGTTCTCACACGCCACGGGGATGACAGGTTTGGGCTTGCCGTCTGGCCCCACGTCATTGGAAAGGTAGCTGGACACCATGCAGGCGGTACAGTATCTGCCAGATAGTTCAT
>JAUWLF010000042.1 GCA_030613785.1 Chloroflexota bacterium
TTTGCCAGTCGTCAGGGGCCCATCCTGAAGCCACAAAGGCCCTACAGCGCCAGTTGAGAGATGTCCAGAGGCGGGACTATATGATAGAGGACGTGCCTTTCTCACCTATTGATGAGATGGTTACTGCTCTGGGAAGAGGTAGCAGCATTATCCTGGAGTTTGGTCGCCACGACTCCCCGCTGGACTACATGTTGGTGGCTAACATCGTCACTCGGCGTATCCGTACCCTGTACCGTCGGAAAATGCAGCGCTTCGAGGAAACCAGGGCCGAAGCCGACAGGCCACCGCAATTGATGATCACCTTGGAGGAGGCGCACAAGTTCCTCAATCCTAGTGCGGCCAGGCAGACGATCTTCGGCACTATCGCCCGCGAGATGCGCAAGTACAATGTCACGTTGATGGTGATAGATCAGCGACCCAGCGGCATAGACGCCGAGGTGATGTCTCAGTTGGGTACCCGGATCACGGGGTTGCTGACAGAAGACAGGGACATAGACGCTGTTCTCACAGGAGTCGGCAGTCGCAGCTTCTTGCGCGGGTCGTTGGCCAGCCTGGATACCTGCCAACAGATGCTCCTCATGGGCCATGCGGTGCCCATGCCTGTCATGGTTCAAACTCGCCCCTATGATGAACAGTTCTATCAGGACATACGGGGAAGCGACCAAGCGAAAGAGCTGCCTGACGTCTGCATCACAGACATATGGGCAGAATAAGGGTCAGGGGCTGGAGAGGTCTCTCATGCCTCAGCGGTGAGGAGCAGTCTCTGAATCCAGGACTTCACGGGGCCTTGATACCGCTTGACTATCATCACGGTTTTCGGACAGTCCCGAACGACCTGTTCAGGTAGCGCACCAAACAGTATGTGCTCGAAGAACCCTTCCTGTGTGGCTCCCAATACCACGAGGCTGGATTCCTCTGCGTGCCGCAATATCCCTTCCAAGATGGTGGGTGCGGACACGATCTTGGATTCGATGGGGTAGTCGTAGCGGGCTGTTTCCCGGGCCAAGATCCGTCTTCCCACTTCCACCAATCGGGGGTCGCCACTACGCGCGACGTAGAGGGCGATGATGTGGGGATGAATCCCGTTTACTATGTTGTACTGGCGGGCTTGCGAGATAGCCAGTTCTATCGCGAGGGAGGAGTTCGGACCGCCGGCTGTGGGCACCAGGATCCTGTCGAGACTCACGCGCTTCCTGAACCGTATCATCGCCACGTCGCAAGGAGGGCTCTTGCTAACCGCATCAATCACGCTGCCGAAAGCTCTCCCCTCGCTGCTGGTACCGCCCGGCCAACCTAGCAGTATCAGGTTCGAGTCACGCTCCCGAGCAGTCTCAATGATGGCTTGACTGACATTGCGCCCAAAGCGGATCATGGTGTTCACTGGCACATCCAACGATTTGGCCTCAGCTATCACTATTTCAAGGATGGGCTTCCCTTGCTTCAGGAAGAAGCGCCCATCAGTGATGCTCAGTTGCGGCGGAACACGCACCACATGCAGAGCAAACACCTCGCCGTCTTTGTCCTTGGCTATTGGTGCCGCCAGCGTACCCAGGAGATGAGCCTGAAGTTCGTCGGCGACGGGGATGAGAATGGAGTATCTCTTGGTCGTGACTATCTCTTGATGGATGATCTTGACGGGTTCCTTCATCGGTTCCGCACGGGAGGCATAGGCCACATAGAATATCAACCCCGATACAATCCAGAGTCCGCCAACATACAACGCCTCAGGGCTCAGGCGGGAAAGGTACACGATGAGGACCAGTTGAGAAGCGATGCCCAAGATGGGTAGCAGTGGCATCAAGGGGATCTTGAAACCCCTATCCAAATCCGGTCGCAGATGGCGCAAACGGATGGCGGTTACGTTAACCATCATGAATAGGACCAGAAACATGATACCCGCAGCGCTGGCTATCGACTGGACCGGCAGAGTCACGACTATGAAAGCTACCAGGGCACCTGAGATGAATATGGCCCAGTGAGGTGTGCGTCGCCTGGCGTGTAGCTGACCGAACAAGGGTGGCAGGTTGCGATCACGACCCATGGCAAAGGAGACTCGTGAAGAGGAGTAGATGGTGGCGTTCAGTGCGGACATGGTGGACATCAGGCCGGCCAGGGTCAATACAAAGGCTCCCAGGGGCATAAACTGGCGGGCCGCCTCGACAATGGCCGTCTCACCATATTGGGCAAGGAAATCCCAGGTGGTAATCCCAGCGATCACCGGCTGCACAGCTCCCAAAGCGACGAAAGCCACTCCGAGATAAATGAGGACTACCACCGCTATGCTGGCGAAGATGGCCAGTGGAAGGTTCCGCTTGGGTTCTCGTATCTCTTCACCACATTGAGAGATGACTTCATAACCCTGAAAGGCTATGGTTGTCAGGCCCGCCGCCATTACGACGCCGCCGAGGCCGGTGGGGAAGAAGGGCTGGAAGTTGGATACCCAGCCTCCTCGCTGCAACATGCTCCACAGCCCGAAGCCAATAAAAACGCCCAGGATTGCTATTTTCGCCAGAGTCACCAGATTGCCCACTTTGCCTGTCTCCGAGACGCCCTGGAAGTTGACATAGGCGAAGACAAAGATTATGGCTACCGCCAGCGTTATGGCCAGAACTTCCGTCCCGACAGAGGCAGGGCAGAGCCCGACTCGGCAGAGCAGATGCGCGGCGTAGTGGCCGAAGGCCAGCGCATAGAGGCTGCACGCCACGGTGTGGCCAAACCAGTCTATCCAGCCGCTCAGGAAGCCGAACAGAGGGGAAAGCGCTTCCTTGACCCACACGTAACCCCCTCCAGCCGAAGGGAAAGCGGATCCTAATTCGGCGTACGAAGCGGCAGTAAAGCAGGTTACGATGGCGTTTAAGAGGAAGGCGAGGAGCAAGGCTGGGCCCGCGACACCGGCAGCGATACCTGTCAGAACGAAGATGCCCGCCCCGATCATAGCTCCGACGCCGATCATCGTGGCGTCGAAGCCACTCAGCGTGCGGGCCAGGGCTACCGATTCTCGCTTATTGCCGCCAGCAGCCTGGGCCATGGGATCGCTAGTCCAAGTACTTCCCGAGCAGCAGGTTGAGCTCCTGCTTGACACGTCCGGGTATGCGATCCCTTGCTGTCTGGATAGCCACGGAGAGCGCCGTGGCACAGTCGCAATCGCGCACAGGAGGGATAAGTGGTAGAGCTCCCTTGATGGTGCTCTTGGCTGCCTCCACGTTCTTCTGCACCCTTTGAACCACCATCTCAGCGGTGACAGGTGCTTCTGTCTCATGCCAGACGTCGTAGTCGGTAGACAACGCGATGCTGGCGTAGCAAATCTCAGCTTCTCGAGCCAACACGGCCTCTGGCATCACAGTCATGCCGATGACATCAACGTCCCACAGCCGGTGCATCTTTGACTCGGCCTTGGTGGAGAACCGCGGACCTTCTATGCAGACATAGGTGCCGCCCATGTGCACGTTGGCGCCTGTTGTCCTTGCAGCCTCGTAGAGGACACCGCTCAGATCTGGGCAGAACGGCTCTGCAAACGAAACGTGGACGGCCAGACCGTTGCCAAAGAAGGTACTCTGGCGTCCCTTGGTTCGATCAATGATCTGGTCGGGGATCACGATATCCAAAGGGGCAATCTCCTGTTTCATGCTACCACAAGCGTTGACGGAGATTATCCACTCTGCACCTAGCGACTTCAGAGCGTAGATATTGGCTCGCACGTTCACTTCGCCAGGAAGGATACGGTGCCCCCGGCCGTGCCGAGGAAGAAACGCCACTCGTCTTCCTTGCAGCGTTCCCACAACTATTGTGTCACTGGGTTTGCCGAACGGCGTGGAGATATTGGATTCCTCAATATCCGTCAGGCCCTCGATCTCATACAGCCCACTGCCACCAATAACGCCGATGGCCGCCTCTGTCATCTCGGCACTCCTCCTTGTTTGTGGTGCTGGGACTAAGGTGGATCTTTGTGGATCAGATACGGCAGCAAGTCTAGCATAGGGTCTGACTGTTGTCAAACTGCGAGTGGGTGCTTCATTCCAATTGCTGACACACAGTGGATGTGCTAGAATGAGACACCTGAGAAAGGAGGGACCAACATGGGAGGAAGCAAGACCATACCTACAGTAGTGCTTGGAATCGGTATACTGATCCTCCTGGGGTCCGCGCTGGCGGACATCGTGGGTGTGGGAGGGCACCCGCACGTCTTCGGCTACAAACAGATGGCGGGGACTGTAGTGGGCGCGATAATAGCCGTTGTGGGAGCGCTACTCTATTGGTGGACCGGCAGAGAGGTGTAGTTGTGCCAGCCAAGGCCGCTGCTTCTTGACGAGAAGCGCGCCAGGCACCAGAGAATCAATGATCTATCTGAAGGACGTCCTGGAATCGACGGGGGGCAGGGTCTGCGGACAGGTCTTTGCCGAGGAATTCACCGACTTTTGCTACGATTCCCGCAACTTGAAGCCAGGCGAGCTGTTCCTGGCAGTGAAGACCGACAAGGCCGACGGCCATGACTACATCCAAGAGGCATGCCTCGATGGGGCTGCCGGTGTCCTTTGTCAGAGGGAGATCGATGTCTCTGACTATGAGGTGACCCTGGTTCAAGTCTCCGATACTCAACAGGCTCTGACTCAGTGGGGGCGGTATGTCTTGGGAAAGCTCGGTACTGAGGTGATCGGAGTCACTGGGAGCACCGGCAAGACCAGCACCAAGGAGGCAATCGCTGCTGTACTGGGGACAGGCTTCGCGGTGTTCAAGAACTTCGGGAACTACAATGGTCGTTACGGCCTCCCGATCGCCCTCGGTCGGCTGTCTCAGCAGCATCAGAAGGCGGTGCTGGAGATGGCCTGCGACAGCTTCGGAGAGTTAGGAGACCTCAGCCGCATGACATCGCCGCACGTCGGTGTCGTGACAGCGGTGAACCATACTCATCTGGAGTACTTTGGCAGTTTGGATAACATCGCTCAAGAGCAGGGTAGCCTGGTCGCACTTCTGCCCAGAGGCGGCTACGCCATTCTCAACTATGACGATCCGTATGTACGGGCTATGGCCGGTAGAACTGCCGCGCAGGTTATGACTTATGGTACTGATTCTCGGGCAGATGTGTGGGCCTCAGCGATCGAAACTACGGCCAAGGGCATCCGATTCCAGGTGCATCATCGGGCAGTTGAATACGAGTGCCAGATACTCCTCCTGGGCAGGCATAGCGTCTACACGGCCTTGGCGGCCATAGCGGCAGGCCTTGTCTATGACTTGAGGTGGACCGACATCCTCGCGGCACTGAGCGGGCTCTCACCCGTGAGAGGTCGATTGAACCTACTGCCGGGGGTCAGTGGGAGTCTTGTGCTGGATGATAGTTTCAGTGCGAGCCCTGCCTCCACGTTGGCGGCCCTAGATGTACTTGCTGAACTCGAAGGGAAGAAGAAGATCGCTATCCTGGGCGATCTGTTGCGGTTGGGCACGTATGAGGGGGAGGGACACCGTCAGGTGGGTCGTCGAGCGGCGCAAGTCGTCGATTTCTTGGTAACCAAGGGCGACAAAGCCCGTCTCATCGCCACTGAGGCTCAGAAGTCAGGTCTGGCGAGGGAGAGAGTTCTGATTACCCATACCACAGAGGATGCCGTGCGCGGTGTCTTGAACGTGATAGACTCCGGAGACGTGGTGTTGGCTAAAGGGGCTGTGGAATCGCGGATGGAGCTGGTGGTGGAGAACCTGCTGGCAGAACCATCTGCCTCGGAATCGGTGCTGGTCCGTCAGAGCCCTGCCTGGAAGCAGATCTATATCATACGACCCGACAGACCTACTTGGGTCGAGATAGACTTGAGCGCGATAGCCAATAACGTACGGCGACTGAAGAGAATCGTGGGGGAGCCGGTGGGAATCATCGCCACGCTCAAAGCCGACGCCTACGGGCATGGAGCAATCAAAGTGGCTCGTACCGTGCTGCGCAACGGTGCCGACATGCTGGGCGTGGCCTGCTTGAGTGAGGCGGTGACTCTGCGCAGGGCGGACCTCGGTGCTCCTATTCTCATTCTGGGCTACACACCAGCATGGCAGGCCAGAGAAGCCGTTCTCAACGAAGTGAGGGTCACGGTGTTCTCCCTGGATGTGACCAGGGCGTTGTCACGGGCCGCCGAGGATCTGAACTCCGAGGTCCGCGTACACGTCAAGGTGGACACCGGCATGGGCAGACTTGGTCTCTTGCCTGATCAGGTTCTGTCGTTCATGCGGGAGATCGGGGATCTGCCTGGCGTCATCATCGAAGGGATATTCACTCACCTGGCCATCGCTGACATGCCTGACGCTCAGGACATGCCAGGCTGGGGACGAAAGTACACCCTGGATCAAATGAAGTCGTTCCGAGACGTCCTGCAGGAATTGAAGGACAACGGTATTCGTGCCCCCTTGGTGCACGCAGCCAATAGTGCGGCAATCTTCGCTTTCCCCGAGTCTCATTTCAATTCGGTGCGGCCGGGCATTGCCATTTTCGGTCTAGATCCCTCTTCGCAGGTGCCTTGTCCTGCGGGCTTCGAGCCCGCCCTGTCCTTCAAGACCCAGGTAGCTCAAGTGAAGGAGTTGCCTCCAGGGAGCTACGTCAGCTATGCGTGCACCCATCGCACCGCGGGTCGTGCTCGTGTTGCTGTCATTCCGGTCGGCTACGCCGATGGCTTCCGGCGGGGCCCGCAGAATTGGGGAGAGGTGCTGGGCCGAGGACGGAGAGCCACCGTGGTCGGACGGGTCTGCATGGACCAAAGCGTGATTGACGTCACTGACATACCCGACGTGAGACAGGGTGATGAGGTTGTGCTCCTTGGCGATCAGGGCGGTGATAGAATCACAGTTGGTGAAGTCGCCCAGCGGCTCGGTACCATCAATTACGAGGTCGTCTCTGAGATACTCGCGCGAGTTCCGAGGGTAAGCTGAACCTTGATTGCGACCTAGGCGCTCAAGAATCCCATGGGAGCTTGACACATCGTTCGGTTGAGTGTATACTTCTGCTTGGTTGTATGGGTTCCATCCTCACGCAATTCAGGTTGTCTGTTACGGCCTCTCACCAGCAGAGTTGCTCTCTTGGGCAGGCACAAGCACAATTGAGTGAAGTAACCCCTCTAGGACGGGGTTTGGCGACCATCAGTACATCACTGGTTCTATCCTGTCTGCGTTCGTGTTAGCTTGGGTGAGGGGGCGACAAAGCAATGGCGAGAAGAAGAAAGGCTTCGTCGACCAGGCGCAGGAAATCGTCCAGGCAGCTCAAGGCCGCTGATGTGGTCCTAGACCCCGACGAGCGGTGTGTGATCAAGAATGGCGTGGAGACTCATTTGACGCACAAGGAGTGCGCGCTCCTTTGGATACTGATGAGGAACGGTGGCAAGGTGCTGACTCGCAAACGGCTGATGAAGGAGGTCTGGGAGACTGACTACTTGGGGGATACGAGGACACTGGATGTTCACGTCTGCATGGTTAGGAGGAAGATAGAAGACGAACCCAGTAAGCCGGTCCTGCTGAGGACCGTGCGAGGAGTAGGCTATCGATTTGACGCTACGAGCGAGGGGTGAGAGGACCGAGATGAAGGAGCACGTTTGCGTCAGAAGATGAGAGATTGTCATTCGCGCCCGCTGAGTTGGGCGCTTTTCGTTTCCGTCAAGAACGAAGACTGTCTTCTCTGCCAATTCCGACTTGATCGAAGGAGATCGTGGGCGATGGTGTAGCGCTGGATTTGGTTGGTGCCCACTTCGATCTGGAGAGGTTTGGCATCGGCTGCGGATTCCTTGACAGGGTATTCCTTAGTGTTCCCGCAGCCTCGGAAGATTTGGTTGCCAGCCTCGTTGTTGATGGAGAGATCACCATGAATCGAAGGATTCCCATCCGCACCATGGGGGACCTGAAGGGCACTGACCATCCGGCACCTCCGGCGACGTATAGCACGTTGTAGAACTCGTACAGCAGTTGCGGGGAGATGCGGGTGCGAACCAACCCGTGGCTCACCCGCGGATGGCTCTGATGGCTCTAGTGATTGTGGAGGTGGGGCGGCCGTCGTCACGCACATGATCGACTCACGTCGCTAACCCTGGTGGCTATGACGGTGTCCGTAGGATGCACCGGGAGTTAGCTTCAGGTGCCGCTGGTACCGGCAATCAGCAGTTGCGAAGTGGACGGGAAGGAGCATGGACGTAGCGACGCCGTGGGCTGGCTAGTCGCGACAGTGATCAAGCGAGGAGCACTACGTTGGGCCGAATAATCTATGGCGACAATCTGGAAGTCCTCCAGTCATTGGAGACGGAAAGCGTTGACCTCATATACATCGATCCTCCATTCAACACGGGCAAGCGGCAGACACGAACTAGAATCAGAACTATTCGTGACGATAGGAATGGTGATAGAACAGGATTCCAGGGGAGGCGCTATAGAACGATCAAGCTATCGACATCTGGGTATGACGACAGATTCGATGATTATCTAGGCTTTCTTGAACCCCGCATGCTCGAAGCGCATCGAGTCTTGAGATCGGATGGCAGTTTCTTCCTCCATGTTGACTACCGAGAAGTGCACTACTGCAAGGTGATGCTTGATGGAATATTCGGTAGAGCGTCTTTCCTGAACGAGATCATCTGGGCCTACGACTATGGTGCACGCTCCAAGAGTAGGTGGTCAGCCAAGCACGACAACATCTTGTGGTACGCCAAGAATCCTGATGAGTACACATTCAACTTCGATGAAATGGACAGGATTCCCTACATGGCACCAGGACTGGTCGGAAAGGAGAAGGCTGCGCGGGGCAAGACTCCGACAGATGTTTGGTGGCATACCATCGTGGCGCCCAACAGCAAGGAGAAGACCGGGTATGCAACGCAGAAGCCCTTGGGCGTCCTGACTAGAATCGTCAGGGTTCACTCCAATCCAGGCGACCTTCTACTTGACTTCTTCGCTGGTAGTGGGACGCTTGGTGAAGCTGCTGGACGGCTGGGCCGGGACTTCATCCTCATAGATAACAACCCCCAAGCCATCGCAGTTATCACCCATAGGCTCAGAGAATACGGTCCAGAGCTGATCAACTGCGAGCAGGTGCTGGAGCGGCTTGAGGTTGATGACGGTGCGCCATGGCAGGCTAGATTGCTAGAACCTCGTGGTTCACGGGAGTTGTAGTGGCCCATCACGTTGAGCTTCTTGTGAGCGCGTCCAAAGAGTTGAAGGCTGACTAGTTGGGGGACATTTCGCAATGGGAAGGTAGCCCTTCTGAGTGGATAATATCTCGCCCCTCCCGGCAGCGTGGGAAGATCGGCGAACAACTGGTTTCACACTGGTGCCTCGCGATGGGTTTCCGAGTCGAGCGTTCTCCGGATCAAGAAGCTGATCGAATTGTGGAGGGCCGAAGGACGGAAATCAAGTTCTCGTCAAGGTGGAAGAGTGGGAAGTACACGTTCCAACAGCTTCGGGACCAAGACTACGAAATAGTGATCTGTCTGGGACTGAGTCCGTTCGATGCTCATTGCTGGGTCTTGACCAAGGATACCGTCATGAAGAAATGGCGTGCCGAGGATGGTGTTCGGACGCAGCATGGTGGCAGAACAGGGTCCGATACAGCTTGGTTCGAAGTGGACCCACTCAATGCTCCGACTTGGCTGCGGTCCCGCGGGGGCTCTCTCTCCGCGGCGTTCAAGGTCTTGCAGCGACTAGTGAAGTCCTAGACCGTCTTCGCAGGCGAGGTGCGGACCACTGAACAGAAACACCTGTAGCGCCAACGGCGTCGCCTTCCAGGGCCTCGTTTCCCGCGAATCTCCAGGCGGGTTGGAAAGCCGTTCTTAGCCAGTGCATTCCTTGGCTCCTTGAGAAGTCTCGACCATCGCCTCAGATTTCCCTCTCTGCGCATCCGAGTCGTGCGGCATAGACTATTGCTGAGCCAAGGTCACTCAGGGAATGATCCTCACGTGTGGAAGAGCCTCGTGTGACGTACATGTTGTGCCAACACAATGGTCCGTGACTCAGTCTACTGCCCTATCTGCGGATTCAAGCGACGAATGACGATGGCGTCGCGTCAGGATCTGGCAAGGGGAACCAAGGCTGGCGCGAATGCTCCGTCATCTGGCTTACGCTGGCATCTCGTGGGGGCGCTGTTCGCATCCGACCTGATGTCGACCGTGATCCGTATTGGCGACCTTGGAGTTCAGCATGGTTCATACGCACCTGCGCCAAACGGATGGGCGGTTGAGGGATGAGTGCCTATTGAGCGCCTGACGCCCGAGGGCGCTTCTTGCTTCGCACGACGTGCCTGAATGGTCCCGGTCAGGCGTTTTCAGTCGCTCATCGAAGGAGACCTTGGGCGATGATGTGGCGCTGGATTTCGTTGGTGCCCATATAGATCTGGAAGGCCTTGGCATCGCGCATGTACTTCTCTACAGGATACTCCTTGATGTAGCCATAGCCTCCGAAAACCTGCACGGCTTCTGTGGTGACCTCCATAGCGATGTCCGAGGCGTAGCACTTGCTGATCGCTGATTCGTAATCGTGGCGCAACTCTTGATCAACCAGCCAGGCCGCGTGCCACGTCAGGAGGCGAGCTGCTTCTATCTTGATGGCCATGTCGGCCAGCTTGAATTGGATTGCCTGGAAGGACGCCAAGGGTTGGCCGAACTGCACCCTATCCTGAGCGTATGCGGTCGCGGCTTCCAGTGCGGCTCGAGCCACACCCACCGACGCTGCAGCAATCCAAGGCTTGTTTCGGCTGAGAGTCTCCAAGAAGATCTTGAAGCCCTGGCCCTCATCGCCCAGGCGGCTCTCCGCGGAGACAAGTACATTGTCGAAGATGACCTCGCTAGTATTGATGGCGCGCTGACCCATCTTGTCTTCCTGCTTTCCCACAGAGATGCCTCTGACGTTGAAGGGAACGACGAAAGCGGAGATGCCTCTTACGCCTTTCTTGACGCTGGTCGAGGCGAAAACGCAATACAGCTGCGCCACGCCTCCATTGTCGATCAGCGTCTTGGAGCCGTTGATGACATAGCCGTCATCCCTTGATGCAGCCGTGGTTCTGATCGCACCGACGTCGGACCCAGCCTGAGGCTCCGTCATACAGAGGGCTGCCAGATCGGGTCCAGCACACAAGGGTCGTACATGCCTCTCGAGCTGCTCCCTGGTGCCGGCGACGAGAAGGGGGGTTAGGGCTAGCGTATTGGCTATGATGGCGCTCCCGATACCAGCGCAGGCGGCGGTCAATTCCTCGGCAACGAGACATGTCTCCATCATGCCTAGCCCTCCGCCGCCGAGCGCCTCAGGGATAGTCATGTTCATAAGACCCACACTGTGGGCCTTCTCAAGGATGGCGCTGGGATGTTTGGCCTCGCGATCATGTTCGGCCGCCAGCGGAGCGATCTCATTCTCAGCGAACTGTCTTGCCAATGCTCTCAAGGCTTTCTGTTCGTCACTGAGTGAGAAATCCACCATCCTGTTCCTCCCCTTCAGCGCTGCTCTCGCTATCCTTTGACAAACTTGTGACATTATAGAGGCAGCACCTTGGCTTGTCAACCGTAGTCAGCCCTCCAGTCAGCCGTGTCTCGGTGAGTTGGTCGCTGCCTCGATTACCGATAAGAACCTTGTCGTCAGGCTACACATTCAAGACCAAGGAAAGACGAGAAGTAGCCCCTCTCAGATCATGCGTTGAGGACAAGCTGTCTTGTGGTCTTTGCGCCTTGGTGCGACAATCGCCTGGACGACACGACCCCCGGGAAGAGGTCCATCGAGCTGGTCTCTGCCTACTACTGGTGGTAGCGGATGTTGGGCCAGAACCCGACGCCACAGGGCCTGGCGGACAGTCCCCTTCGATTGTGCCTAGGAAAACCGTGGCACGGTTGTGTTGTGCCCGCTGGTGTACCGCTTGGCTCCTTCGAGAAGGTCGCTGGGCAGACGAATGGTCAACTGGGGGTGCTCTATGGGACATGGGACATCTCCTGCTGTGCAGCGTTACGCAATCCTGTGCAGCTATCAAGGGAGCGTTTGATGAACGGTGTGACCCATGGTGCACAGGATGGTTGGCAGAGCGACCGTGGTCCTAGCACTGATCTAGGAGTGAATCCGTCACCATCCTGTTCCTGGCTGGGACCAACCGCTGCCGTTCCTATTACTGTGTGGAATAGCGCAGCTTGTCGTCCAGGGGTGAAAGCTGGTAGTTTTTGACAGGCAGGATGTGCTATATTGGGCGCAAACCAGATGTCCACAGACTTTACGTTGTGGCTTCTTTTTGTGTGTAGGCAGGGCTTGATCGCTGGGTGCAAGCTATGGGGCGAGACATCGACTCACGAATTCCGGGGTTCTACAAACTGAGCTCGGCGGACCGTCTTCGTGAGGTCGAGGTCAGAGCGGGCTTGAGCGAGAAAGAGGCGGCTGCTCTCAGGGGATTGGAAGGGCTAGACCTTGGCCAGGCCGACAGCATGTGCGAGAACGGGGTGGGCACTTTCGGTCTGCCTCTGGGAATCGCGGTCAACTTTGTGGTCAACGACCAGGACTACCTCGTACCCATGGCGATTGAGGAGGCTTCGGTGATAGCCGCTGCCAGCCACGCCGCCAAGCTGGTACGTGAGGGGGGAGGCTTCGTAGCTAAGGCGTCTGATTCGTTGATGATTGGGCAGATTCAGGTCCTTGGACTGGACGATCCGCAGGACGCTCGCACCAGGTTGCTGGCTGAGCGAGAGGAACTGCTGGCGGTGGCCAATGAGCAGGATCCGATCCTCGTGGAGTTGGGTGGCGGGGCCAGGGATCTAGAGGTGCGGGTGTTCTCAGAGACACTCGCAGGTCCCATGGTTGTTGTGCATCTGATATTTGACTGCCGAGATGCCATGGGAGCGAACACCATCAACACGGCTGTGGAGGCGATGGCGCCGTTGGTGGAGCGGATAACAGGGGGGCGGGTGCTTCTCCGCATCCTATCCAATCTTGCGGACAGACGCCTGGTCAGGGCCAGAGCTACAGTGCCATCGGAAGCGCTGGCTCTGAACGACTTCGACGGGGGTGAAGTGGCGGAGCGTGTGGTTCAGGCGTATGCACTAGCAGCCGCCGACCCCTATCGGGCTGCCACCCATAACAAGGGGATCATGAACGGGATAGATGCGGTGCTTGTGGCCACAGGCAACGACTGGCGAGCCGTTGAAGCGGGAGCCCATGCGTATGCTGCTCGCTTCGGGCGGTACGCTTCCTTGAGCGCGTGGGAGACGGATGCCGCCGGCAATCTCGTGGGCACTCTAGAGATGCCGATGGCCGTCGGAGTTGTTGGTGGGACGACGAAGGTTCATCCTGCGGCCCGGGCGGCTCTGAAGGTTTTGGGGGTGGAGACCGCCCAGGAACTGGCTGAGGTGGTCGTAGCAGTGGGTCTGGCTCAGAATCTTGCAGCCCTGCGCGCTCTGGCAACAGAGGGCATCCAACGTGGGCACATGGAACTTCACGCGCGCAACATGGCCATCGCCGCAGGTGCTCGCGGCAATCTGGTAGACAAAGTAGTGGCTCGCATGGTGGAGGAGCACACCGTTAGACTCGACAAGGCTGAGAAACTACTGAGTGAGATGTCGAGTCAAGAGACCATTCTGGAGTAAGGAGCTAACAACAGATGATGAAACCGATGAGAGAGGTGGGGATCGTTGGCTACGGGGCGTACATCCCGTGTTACAGGATTAGTGCCGCGGAGATATCTCGCGTGTGGAAGATGGGCGAGGACACGCTTCATCTGGAGGAGAAGGCGGTCCCTGGCATGGATGAGGACACCACGACCATAGCTATTGAGGCTGCCAGGAACGCGCTGCACAAAGCCAGGCTCGATCCTCAGAAGTTGGCAGCGATATGGGTGGGCAGCGAGTCAAAGCCCTATTCGGTGAAGCCTACGGCCACTATCGTGGCGCAGGCAGTGGGAGCTACGCCTCACACTAGCGCCGCCGACTGGGAATTCGCCTGCAAGGCTGGCACGGAGGCCATGCAGGCAGCCTTCGGCTTCGTGGGCTCGGGTATGGCCGACTACGCGATGGCCATCGGTGCAGATACGGCGCAGGGAAGGCCGGGTGACCAGCTGGAATACACGGCGGGGGCTGGCGGAGCGGCCTTCATAGTTGGCCCTAGTGAGGAGAGTATGGCCTATTTGGAAGGATCTCACTCCTACGTCTCGGATACGCCGGACTTTTTCCGCAGGCCGAGCCAACAGTATCCCACTCACGGTGGCCGCTTCACTGGCGAGCCGGCGTACTTCACCCACTCGCTCATGGCCGTTCGATGCCTGATGGATGAACTGGGCTACTGTCCTGAAGACTATGACAAGGTTGTCTTTCACCAGCCGAATAGCAAGTTCCCTGTCCGCTTGGCGAAGCGGTTGGGATTCGTGCGGGAGCAGTTCGACGATGGGCTACTGGTGCCCTTCATCGGCAACGCTTATGCCGCTTCCTCGCCCCTGGGACTGGCTGCCATCTTGGACAAGGCAGATGCGGGGGAAAGGATCCTGCTTGCATCCTTCGGCTCAGGAGCGGGAAGCGACGCATTTTCCTTTGTCACTACAGACCTCATCACCAGAGGAAGAAATCCGCTGCCTACAGTCAGCCACTATGTGAACCGCAGGCAGGAAATAGACTACGCCCGATACACCCGGCATCGGGGCAAGCTTTCCATGGGCTAGAATGCTGGCTCAGGATTCTCTCGATGAAGAGTGGGTCGAAGGAGGTACCTGAGTAAGTGGGTAGGGTGTATGTAGTCGGCACAGCGCAGACGCCTGTCGGCGAGCATTGGGACCGGTCCGCGCGCGACCTGGCCGTCAGTTCGATCGTGAAAGCGATGGAAGAGGCAGAGGTTGGTGAGGCGGATGCCATCTACGTTGGAAACGCTCTCGGGGGGGAGCTGACGGGCCAAGAGCATATGGCGGCCCTGATCGCTGATTTCGCAGGCCTGGATGGAATAGAGGCATTGCGCGTCGAGGCGGCCGGTGCATCGGGGGGCGCGGCGGTGAGGATGGGATACCTCAGCGTGGCGAGTGGCTTGAAGGACATTGTCATTGTTACCGGCGTGGAGAAGATGTCCGACCTGGCCGGGCCCGCTGTGGAAGAGGCCTTGGTTACTGCCGCCGATGAGGAGTACGAAGCGGTCCACGGCCTTTCGTTCGTAGCGCTCAACGCTCTGTTGATGAGGCGGTACATCTATGAGCATGGGCTGGAGCGAAAGGACTTTGCCCACTTCTCAGTCAATGCGCACCAGAACGCTTCCCACAACGACCATGCCATGTTTCGTCGGCCTATCACCGTGGACCAGTACGAGAATGCTCGCCTGGTCGCTGATCCCATCGGCCTGCTCGATCCTGCACCAGCCGCCGACGGCGCGGCGACCATCATCCTCTGTTCGGAAAAGGTGGCCGGGGGGAAGCCCGACTCGGCTGTCGAGATTATCGCCTCAGCGGTGGCCACTGATGCCATCGCTCTGCACGATCGACAGAACCCGCTGTTCCTCCAGGGCACGTACGAATCGGCTCGGAGGGCCTATGCTGAGGCCGGAATTGGATCGGATGACATTGGTGTCTACGAGCCGCACGACGCCTTCAGCATCATGGCGGCACTGTCGCTCGAGGCTTGTGGGTTCGCCTCAGAAGGCCAGGGCGTTCGCTTGGCCATGGATGGGGAGATCACTCTAGAGGGGAGGATTCCCATCTGCACCATGGGTGGGCTGAAGGGCAGGGGATATCCGGTTGGTGCCAGTGGAGTGTATCAGATCGTCGAACTGGTACAGCAGTTGCGGGGAGATGCGGGAGCGAATCAGGTTGACAGCCGGCTGGGCATGGCTCAGAGCATCGGCGGCAGTGGTGCGACGACAGTAACCCACATCCTGAAATCCTCCCGTTGAGTGCTCCACCGTGTCGGATCCCCGCCGCGGAACGGCGGCGCAAAGAGTGCTGACCCAACGAAGACACACTGGCTTTCGATTCGACGTGCAATCATGACCACAGGTTAGGAGACGGAACATGAGTCTTGCCAAACACTGGCGCCTGCAAGACCAACGATACAAGTTAATCGGTGGGCAGTGCGAGGCTTGTGGTGCGAAGCTGTTCCCCCAGCGTCAGGTCTGCCCTCAGTGCAAGTCCCAGAGGGTTCGGCCGTACAAGTTCAGCGGAAAGGGAAGGGTCTACTCCTACACCGTGGTTTACGACGCCCCTGCGGGCTACGAGTTGTTCCTACCCTACGTGACGGCTCTTGTCCGGCTCGATGAGGGCCCGATGATCACAGCCCAGTTGACGGACGTTGACCTCAACGATGTTCAGATCGGTATGCCGGTGGAGATGGTCACGCGACGATTGAGACAGTTCGGTGAGGACGGCCTCATCGTATATGGGTACAAATTCCGCAAGCCTCTGCAAGAGCAGCTAGCCTGACCGTCTACTATGGGCCTCCGGCACTAGCGCATACCTCGGGGGTCTTGTCGTGCCACCAATCACAAGCCGTTGTCACACGACAACGGCTTCTTGCATAGTTGGCGAGTGTGCCTCGGCGTCGAGGGCCGACTAGAGCCCGTCTGACGAGGTGAAAGCTACGGAAGATCTTGCGAACTCGTTACCTTTGAAAGGGCGAACAGAACTAACGATAGGGAAAGCTTGCCGCTTTTCGGGCAGGGGCTCTCTTCTGGACAACGGGTTGCGGTTACAGGAAGTGGTGGTATAATCTCATGGTAACAGAACCGAAGGAGATTGGGGATGAACTGGCGAGACTACATCACGGTTGATCCGAACGTCTGCCATGGGAAAGCGTGTATCAGGAATACACGTGTCATGGTCTCTGTTGTCCTTGACAATCTGGCGGCAGGCCTCACGCCTGATGAGATCGTGCGCAGCTATCCTTCTCTCAGCCATGAGGCAGTGCAGGCTGCCGTCACGTACGCAGCGGAGCTTGCCCGGGAGCGGGTCGTTGCCATGCCGGCGTAGGATGCCCGATGAGGTTCAAGATCGACGAGAACCTACCGCTTGAGGCTCCTGCGTTGCTGCGGCAAGCAGGCTATGACGCAGTCACGGTGGTAGAGCAGGGACTTGGTGGCCGAGCCGACTCTGACATTGCATCGATGTGTCAGCGAGAGGGTCGTGCTCTGGTGACCTTGGATATGGGCTTCGCTGACATCCGTGGCTATCCTCCGCGGGAATACTCTGGGCTGGTAGTTCTCCGGCTGAGATGGCAGGATAAGCCTCACGTACTTGAGACTGTTAGGCGTCTGATCACGATGTTTCTCGACGAACCGCTTGAAGGGCATTTGTGGATCGTTGAAGAAGACCGGCTAAGGATCAGGGACTGAGCTCAAGCATTCAGATGTTGATCTTCATGCGACGGAGAATGTGTCAGTCTCCTTTGGTCTCAGGGGGCATCCCCGACGGTGCGGGCACGTTTGGGCAAGTCCTGTGACGACTGCTGATACGCATAGCGCGGCTGGGCAGAAAAACAACCTGGTCCCCAACGCTAAGGGCCAGACTGCTCAGTTGTTCTGCCCGATCACAGGGCTGGAGTCTGCTTTCCGGCGATGAGAGAAGAAGCCCACTTCACACTTCGACTAGCACCCGCCGCAATGGCGGTACATCGAATCTGTCGGTATGAGTTTCGGAAACCACCGAAAGAGGAACCAGCCTCAGCGTCTACCATAGGCCCACGAGGTTGGCGGATACCTTGGGGGTTGTGTCGTGACACTAATCACAAGCCGTTGTCAGATGACAGCGGCTTGTAGCATTTGGGTCAACATGGTCGACGATGGGCTGATAAGCCCTCTTGGCTTTTCACCTGAATCATGGCATGATCGTGGCGCCATCCCAGACAGAAAGACTGGCGGCGTCACCCAGTCCAAGGCGATGGCCAGGACGATGTGGGCGTCGTGGCTGCAATTGGCTCAGCAGTCCTGCCCATCAGGAAGGCTGACAATAGGATCGCTCTTTGGGGCCCTTCCGCGGGAGGGCGCCCAGCACCGGATTCCGTGTTGAATCGGCGTTCGTCTGATGTCATGTCGAGAAGGAGAACGTAATGATCAAGGTAGTGGCCATAAATGGTAGCCCGCGGATGGAGAAGGGGAATACCGCGATGATCCTCACTCCTTTCATCCAGGGGATGGTGGATGCCGGATCCGATGTCGAGCTATTCTACGCCAAACGCCTGAAGGTCAAGCCCTGCACTGGTGAGATGCACTGCTGGTACGGGAAGGCTGGAGAGTGCATCATCAAGGATGACATGGAGTTGCTCTATCCCAAGCTAAGGGAGGCGGAGATCCTTGTCTTGGCCACCCCGGTTTACATTCCCCTGCCCGGCGAGATGCAGAACATCATCAACAGGCTCTGTCCCTTGGTCGAGCCCTTCCTTGAGACTCGCGAGGGACGCACGCGGGCCAGGCTCCATAAGGATGTTGAGATCCGGAAAGTCGTGCTTGTGTCCACCGGTGCGTGGTGGGAGAAGGGTAACTTCGGAACGGTAGTGCGTATCGTGGAAGAGCTCGCTGAAGACATGAACGTGGAGTTCGCCGGCGCAGTGCTGAGGCCTCACGCATTCTTGATGAAGGAGGACGGAGAATTGACCGGGGATGGGGAAGCCGTTGTGAAGGCGGTGAGAAGAGCAGGCTATGAGCTCGTCAAAGAGGGCGGGATGGACCAGGAAACGCTTGAGAGGGTTAGCCGCCCTCTCATCTCTGAGGAGGAGCTCAGGAGCAGATACAACGAGGCGTTGGGATAGATCTCTGTATGCCCTTCCGGACCAAATGGATTCGGCGGAGCAAGTAGGTAGGCGGCGCGGCTCAGACAGTGAACACCGAGAGGCAAATCCGATGCTAAGGAATGAAGGCGATAGATTGTCGCGGGTTGTAGTCTGCACACCCCGAGAAGAGTACTTTCGCGCAAGCGATCCTGCAAAGCACAACATAACTCAGTCTGCCGATCGCCATCTGGCGATCCAACAGCATGATACGTTGAAATCGAAGATCAGCGAATTTGGAAGCGAAGTGATTGATATCCCAGAACTTGCCAACCACCCAAACTCGGTTTTCACCCGCGATACGGCACTATGTACCCCCAGTGGCTACATCAAACTGAGATTGGGATTGGATACCAGACAAGGTGAAGAGGAATGGATGTCACAGGTCCTAGACTCGATTGGTGAACCCTGTGTCGGAGAAATCAGAGCGCCGGGAACGGTTGACGGCGGGGATGTTATTGTGGCGGGCTCTGTTGCCTTTGTGGGGCGCTCCATTAGGACAAATGATGAGGGAGTGCAGCAGCTTTCTGCCTTTCTCAGCGCTATGAACTACGAAGTACGAGTCATACGCCTCCCTGACTCCATACTACATTTGGACAAAGCTATGATGGCTGTTGGACCGGACCGAATACTCTACTGTGGTGGACCGATTCCTGGTGACAGGCTAGAAGGTCTTGATATCATTGAGATTCCTTGTGATGGGCCTACAAGTGCGAATGTCATCTCTTTAGGCGACAATGAATTGATCGTAGGATGTTCAAATCGCGAAGTAATCAAACAACTTGAGGCTAATGGTTTGGTCGTTCATGATCTTGATTTGTCGGAGTTTGCAAAAGGAAGGGGCGGCCCCAATTGCCTTATCATGCCTGTGGAACGGAAGTGAGCGACACAGCGGATAACAGCGTGCTTGCAGTTTTCCTGCCAAGGCAGGATCATCGGAATAGCTTCGGCACTTCACAAACGCGCAGACCGTCACAGTATCACGCAAGTGGCGCATCAAATTCAGGACAAGGGACGCCTAGCAGAGGCTCAACGCGCAATCGTGGGCACTCCATCAGTCGCAGGCCGCTGCCATAGAGCAGCTTCACTGTCATTGGCTACTAGTAGATTCGTGCCTGATAGATAGGCGATGACGAGGACGGCTTCCTCTCTGGTCAAGACCGTGGGTGTCCTTCTTGAGGCGTTTGCGGCGCACCCCGTCAATGGGACCATCCATCTCTTGCTTGAGCACCTCGCGGCGTAGGAGAACGAATACGCTGAGCGCCTGGTTCTGCGTGGGGGTGCCGCGTTGTGCTCCACAACCAGGTGTGGTGATACTGGAGGTGGTCAAGAAGCGGATCTCCCAATGTCCTGGGCCAGATGGCGTATGCTGCGACGAGCTGTGCGTAGGACAAGTTGGCAACTTGTCCTGCGTTTTCAGTGGCCCATCCTGGATCTTCTGTACTGTAGCTCTGAAGGTCGCGATGAACTGCTGGATATTTGACGGCTCGTGCGACGTGTGGTATGATGTACTCCCGCACTGACCCTGGGAGATGAACCCTGTGGACGAACACTCCGATGAGTGGGTTCCTAGAGGCCCACTTCTAGGGGTCCCTGACCAGGGTGGGAGACTGTGCTTGTGGGGCATGTGCCCGAGGTTGCTGACTTGATCCCGATGGTGGCCGCACGTCTCTTCCTTGGTGAGCGGTAGAGATGGGTGGCCCTTGTGCTTTTGGGCCCGGAGGGTTGGTGGGACCCTTGATACGCTTCGGAGAGGCTAGTGCGCTGTAGGTACTGCGAGAGCTCAGTCCCCGACGATTCGCTTTTCTGCCCCATCTGCGGGTTCACGCTGCATGTTGAGAAATCGCTGGGCTCGGCGCCTGTCAAACGCGCAGAGGCCCACAGCAAGGGTGGATCCCCCGGCCTGCTTTGGTACGTCGCATTGTCGCTCCTGGCATCGGCCTTTCTAGCGGTCACCATCGGTCTTGGTCTGGTAGCGGCCGTTCATGGCCTTGAGGATCGCCAGGAACGGGCCAGAGAGGTGGGACTGGAGTACTATCGTCGTGGGCTGATTCATCTTCAGGAAGGGAACTACCTTCTGGCCCTGGCGGAGCTCGAGGAAGCTGTGCGCTTGGCCCCAGATTATGCGGAGGCCCGTGAGCAGTTGGCAGCGGTGCAGGATCTGATCGGCGATAGGGACATCGCATCCTCGGAGACACCTGGCGAAGTCGGTGTCACCCTCTATGCGCAGGCAAAAGCCACCTACTCCGAGGAACGATGGGGAGAGGTTATCGCCAAGTTAGAGCAGTTGCGCCGTGTGGATCCGAGCTACCGGCGTCAAGAAGTCGAGGAGATGCTGTTCAACGCCTACTATCGCGAGGCGATGAGGTTGATGGAAGCTGGCGAACTTGAGGAGGCGTTGGCGAAGCTTGACGACGCTCTGGATCTGAGACCTGATGACCCCAGGGCCTCTGAGCAGAGGCACTGGCTTTCTCTCTACCTCACTGCACTCACTCAGTGGGGGGTCGATTGGGAGCAAGTCGTCGAGTCCTTGGAGGATCTGCACGCACTGAACTCTGACTTCTTGGATGTCCAGCAACGGTTGCATGACGCCTATCTCAGCCTGGGCGATGTGTATTCGGAGGAGGGAGCCTGGTGTGTCGCCGAGAGCCAATATGTGGCAGCCTTGGAGATCATGGTCACTGAGGCGGCGGTCGCCAAACGGGATGACGCCCGAGAGCTGTGTGTCGAAGCGATCTCGGCCACGACTCCCGCAGCGGATGCCACAGTCACGGCAACTCCAGCAATCACCTCCACGGCCACATCTCCACCCTCGACGCTTGTGTGGGACTACGATGGTGAGTCCACAGGGTACGTCGAGACAGACCCCACGGCGATGCGCATCCGTGTCCACGTCATCAACGCTCAGGGGGAGGAGGTGCCGGGGGTGGAAGTGGGAATCTCGGCCCAGGGCTGGCAAGGAGATCCGAAGGTGACGAACGCTGACGGATTCTGTGAATTCGCCGGTCTCACTCAAGAGCTCGAATTCACGGTGACGTTGACTCAACTGCCGTGCGACCCGGTCCAGGTGTCCACGAGATGGGGCACAGAAGCCCAGGTGATGTTCGTTGAGAGGTAGGGGTTCTTGAGAAGGATTGTCTCCCTTCTGGTTCTGTCGTCATCCCTCCTCGTCGGCCTGTTTGTCATCTTCATCAACCTGACCGAGGTCGACATCGTCCTCCGCCAGTCCCTGCGTCCTCTTGTTCCACAAGCATGGCAAGATGCGTTGCGTCCACTACGCGCGCCGATGGTGATCGGATTCGCGCCCGATTGGGAAGCCACCGATGTTGCCCTGCGGAGTCCTGTCGCCATAAGCTTCCTGACTCCCATGGACGCCTCTTCGACCGAGAGCAGTGTGCACATCGAGCCGGCTGTGAATGGCAGGTTCTCTTGGAGGGGAAGGACGCTTTTCTTCACCCCGACGGAGGACTGGCCGATGCAGACCGACGTGTCGGTCACTGTGACCCGTGAGGCGCGCAGTTGGCTACTGCGGCGCATGGAGAGGGGGTTCACGTTTCATTTCACAACCCTGGGTGCGCCCTTCGTTGTGGAAACGGAGCCGGCCCAAGATGCGATGTACACCCAGGTGCGAGACAGGCTCACGATCACTTTCAGTCGGCCCATGGATCCGCGTTCAGTGGAGGTGCGTCTTTCCATCTCGCCTGAGATATCTGGACGGACCCTTACCTGGAACGATCAGCAACTTACCATCAGTGGCGCGCTAGAGCCCTCCACAGACCATCGCCTCGTAGTCCGGAGGGGAGCGAGGGACAGTGTCTACGAAATCGAGACGCTCCAGGATTTCGAGTGGTTCTTCACTACGACTGAGCGGCATCCCTACTTGGCCGTCACTAGGGTCGGAAGGGAAGTGCTAGTCAGCGCCGATCTCCCAGCCGAACTGCAACTAGAGATGGTGAACGTCAGTCGTGTTGACTTGGATCTCTATTCGATTGACGTATCTACCTACATCAGCATGACCAACTTCTCGCTGGAGGACTGGAGGCGATTCGAGCCTGGAGTAGAACCCTTGCGTTCCTGGTCTATGAATCCAGAAGTGGCCCTCGATCGCGATGAACGGCGCATCGTTGAGATCCAGGAATTGGAGCCTGGCCTCTACTTCCTGACAGCCAAATCACCGGAAGGGGCTCAGGACAGCCAGATACTAGTGTCGACGCACACCGCCCTGGCACTGAAGCGAACCTCACGTCAGGTGTTGGTGTGGGCTACCTCCCTACACGATGGGCATCCCTCGGTTGGGGCTTCTTTGACTGTACACAACGCCGTTGGGGACATCGTCGCGACCGGACTCACGAACGAAGAAGGGATCTTCAGCACCGAGATCCCTGATACAGGGAGAGGGCTCAACGTCGTGGCCCAAAAGGATGATGACCTGAGTGTCTGCTCCGATGCCTGGCGAGATGGCATCGAACCGTGGCGCTTTGAAGAGGTTCTGTGGGGGCGGGAGGCGTCAGCAGACGGACATGAGCTCTTCGTGTACACGGATCGTCCTTTGTATCGTCCTGGCGAGAGCGCGAGTTTCAGAGCAGTTGTGCGTGTGCATGATAGCGGCGGCTATTCGCTGCCTCGGGTCGGCACCCCGGTGGAGGTCACCGTGGGGAACTATCGAGGCATTGTGCTCTATGAAGAGGTCTTGGAAACCAACGCCTTTGGTACGGTCAACGGCGGTCTTGAACTGAACGATGAAGTGGCACGTGGTGAGTACTTCATCGAAGCGCGGGTGGAGGATGGGGAACACCGAACCGCTTTCCAGGTCGAGGAGTATCGCGAGCCGGCGTTCGCGGTCAGAGTGGATGCGGGGCGTGACCAGTATGTCAATGGTGATGTGATTACCGCCACGATCATTGGCGACTACTACTTTGGGGTGCCGGTGGCTGGGGCAGCCGTGAAGTACACTCTGTACAGCCATGACTACGATTTCCCTTGGCGCACCGAGGACAACGGGTTTGGCGCTTTGTCCTCAAAACGCTATGGAGAGGATCGTCATGAGGTGGCGAGTGGCGAAGGTTTCACCGACGAGAAGGGCGCGCTGGAACTGGTCCTGCGGGCCGATGTCACTCGAGAGGAAAGGAGCCAGGTATTCACTCTGGAGGCCATAGTGACCGACGACGCCGGGGACCAGGTGAGTAGCGCCACGACCTTCCTCGTGCACCGAGGGGAGTTCGATATCGGGTTGGAGCCAGAGCGATATGTGGTCTCCAGTGGGGAAAGGACGACCATAGATGCAAGAACGGTCGCCGTGAACGGCGAGCCTGTCGGAGATCTTGACCTCACATACGTCGTCTACCTGGTTGAGTGGCGAGAGATTCGACGAGGGGAGGAGGGGCGAGCCTATTGGGACTGGCAGGAGGTCGTCTCGGAGGTGGAGGCATCAAGCATCAGGACCGACGGTGATGGTCAGGGTAGGATCGCCTTCGTCCCGCCCCGAGGAGGACTGTATCGGCTGCGCGTCCAGGGACGGGATGAGAGGGGAAATCGCGTGTTGGCCCGGGTCAACTTGTGGGTGAGCGACGTTGAGAGGCGCGTCGCGTGGCGTTATCAGGAACATGATCGTATCCAGCTCGTCACGGACAAGGACAGTTACTCACCGGGGGATGTGGCCAGGATACTCGTCCAGTCGCCATACGATCAGGCAATGGCACTGGTTACAGTGGAACGGGGTCGGATAGTCAGCCAGGAACTCATGGAGATGGATGGCAACAGCACGGTGGTGGAGCTACTGGTGGAGAGGGAGTACTCCCCCAACGTCTTCGTCTCGGTGGTTCTGGCTCCAAGCGGCACGTCTGCCGAGACGGTTCCCTCCTTCAAGATAGGCTACGCAGAACTCAAAGTCGAATCGGTTGAGGATGAGTTGAGGCTCAGTGTGGTGCCTGATCGCCGGGAATACCGACCCTCAGAGATGGCAACATACACCATCAGGGCGCGGGACCATCTCAACCGTCCTGTCAGTGCTGAGGTTTCGCTGGGAGTTGTGGATGCTTCCATGAGTGCTCTGGCTGCTGATGCCACTCGGGATGTGGTTGATGCTTTCTACGGGAGGCGTCGGCTGGGGGTGCGGACGGCCCACTCGTTGACCATCCATCTGGATCGCGAACGCCCGACAGAGGACTACGGGCCAGGCGCAGGCCTTGGTGAACAGGAGCCACGATACGTCTTCTCGGATGTGGCCTACTGGAACCCGGCGGTGGTCACCGATGAGAATGGGCTGGCTCGGATTGAGTTTCAGATGCCGGCCAAGGTCACTACCTGGCGGGCCTTCGCCCAAGGCGTTACGCTTGATAGCAGGGTTGGGGCATCTGTTGAGGATGTGATCACCATCAAGGACCTGACGTTGCGTCCGTTTCTTCCCGTCTTCTTGTCAGTGGGTGATCAAGCGCTGATCGGTGCTACCATCGAGAATCACGCCGATGGTGTACTGGAAGTACGAGCCAGCGTTACGGCCACAAATGTGCTCCTTCCTCCTGGCTTGTCTCACTCAGTAGCGATTAGCCAGAACCACAGTGTGAGGATCGGGTGGAGGGTAGAGGCATCGCAGGCGCCGTCCGCTACCATTACCATGCTTGCAGATGCGCCGGGAATCAGGGAAGTCGTGCAGCGCACGGTACCCATTCTGCCTTTTGGGGAGCGAAAGGTTCTGCTGGATGCGTCCACCATCGACGGAGACGAACTACGCCGGGTGGTCAACCTGCCCCCTGGCGCCCAAATTCCTGTGCTGGAGCTGGATCTCTCACCTTCACTGCCTGCGGCTCTGGTGGGCAGCTTGGAGTACCTGACTGATTATCCATATGGTTGCGTCGAGCAAACCGTGACCCGATTCTTGCCTCACGTCGTCGTGGGCCAGACGTTGGACGGACTGGATCTCGACAACGACGGGCTGAGGGCGAAGCTACTGGGACAGGTGGAGAGCAGCCTTCAGCGGCTCTATCGTTTCCAACGCCTCGACGGTGGCTGGGGCTGGTGCAAGGGAGAAGAGTCGGAACCCTACCAGACAGCGTATGTGGTGTATGGCCTCACCCAAGTGCAGAGAGCGGGACACGAGGTGAATGCAGAAGTGCTGAGGCGAGGAGTGCGCTTCCTACAGCATACACTGCTAGAGACGCGTGATCTGGACCTGAAGGCCTACATCTCATACGTCCTTGCCGAATATGGTGAAGGCGATCTGTCGCTAGCTCGGTCTCTTTTGGAGAGGCGCCGTCGAATGGATCTGTACGCTCAGGCCTACCTGGCCCTCGCTCTGGGCACACTTGGAGATTCCCAGGGAGCGAAGGTCATCGTGGATGACCTGGTCACTGAAGTGGTGGAAACGGCTCACACCGCTCACTGGGGGGAGGGAACTCATGACTTGGCGGTCATGTCTAGCGATGGCCGCACGACGGCTCTGATCCTGCGGGCTATGCTCGCCGTGGATCCCGACCATCCCTTGATCCCCAAGACCGTGCGGTGGCTGATGTGGACCCGGTTGGGGGGCTACTGGCGCACCACCCATGAAACGGCGGCGGTGATCATGGCCCTCACGGAGTACCTGACCGCCAAGGGCGTACCGGAATCCCATTTCACGTATCAGGTGTTCCTCAACGGGCAACAGGTGGCCGAGGCGGTGGTGACGCCGGACAACGTTACGGAGCATCGAGAGATCAAGTACACTGACCTCATTCCAGGGGACAACGAGATAACGGTCTTGAAGGAAGGCGAAGGGCAGTTGTACTTGGCTACCGCTTTCCGATACTATGGAGAGGAAGAGAGCCTGGACCCTGTGCGGTCCTTGAATGGCCCGACGGTGGACCGTCAATACGAGGATCCGGAGAGCGGTGGGGTGTTGACCAGTTGTCATGTCGGAGATCTCATTCGCGTACGCTTGAAGGTCGACCTGCCACAGGATATGTGGTACATCATGGTGGAGGATCCGCTTCCGGCGGGAGCCCAGGGCGTGGAGGGCACGTCAAGTATGATAGCTGCTGACGAGGCGGCGGACCGCCATTACTCGGTGCACCCCGAGTTCCAAGATGCCAAGGTTGTGTTCTTCACGAACCACCTTCGAGAAGGTGTCTATGAGTACACCTATTTGATGCGGGCCACGACGGCAGGGAGCTTCAGGGTCATGCCCACGGAGGTCACAGCCATGTATGAGCCTGGCGTGTGGGGGCGGTCGACGAGCGCTGTTCTCCGAATTGAGGGCTGAACTGGAATCCCGGGTGAACGAAGAAGCCACCTTCAGTGGCTCGAAGCTGGCTTCTCAGTACGATTGAGTCGCGGTTTCAGACATGTCGTGCTACAGATGACAGGCCACCAAGTGTCCCTCCTCAATAGCCACTAATTCTGGCTCCTCCACGCTGCAAACATCCTTTGCCTGGGGGCAACGGGGGTGGAAACGACACCCAGAAGGGGGCGCTATCGGGTCGGGGATTTCCCCTTTGGGGATGGGATACGTGCGCCGTGCCCTGGGGTCGGGCACGGGGACCGCAGCCAGCAGCGCCTGTGTGTACGGATGGCTTGGATTGGTGTACACTTGCCTCAGCGCACCCAGTTCGACTATCTTCCCCAGATACATGACGGCTATCCTGTTACAGACGTACTTGGCGGTGGCCAGATCGTGAGTGATGAACACGTAGGTCAGGTCGAACTCCTCTTTCAGTTCCATCATCAGGTCGAGGAGCAAGACCCGGACCGATACATCGGCCATGGCTATGGGCTCGTCAGCGATGATGAGGCTTGGCCTCATGATGAGAGCCCTGGCGATAACGGCCCGTTGTTTCTGGCCGCCGCTAAGTTGATGGGGGTATTTCTCGTACAGAATGGAGGCGGGGGTCAGTCCTACTCGTTCCATCATGCTCACCACCCGCTGTCTCTTTTCGTCGCCTTTCGCCATGTGGTGAATCTCAAGGGAGTGCCCTATGGCATTTCCTATCTTCATCCGTGGGTTCAAAGAGGCCGTAGGATCCTGGAAGATCATTTGCATCCGCTGGCGAAGCTCATGCATCTCCGCGGCTTTGACTGATGCTATGTCCGTTCCCTCAAACAAGATCTGCCCCTCAGTAGGTCTGGCTAAGCCCAAGATCAATCTCCCCGTGGTGGTCTTCCCGCTGCCGCTTTCACCAGCTAGCCCGAATACTTCTCCTTTCTTGACATCCAAATCAATGCCGTCCACGGCGCGTATGTAGTCCCTATTTCGCGTTAGGAGGTTCTCTACGAAACCTGTTTGCACAGGGTACCACTTCTTGACGGCGTGCACTTCGACTAGATTTCCGGCCATATTGAATCCTCACGATGTCTAGTATAAGTGGCAGGCGACCATGGTCCCGTTTCCCACATGCTTCAGGGGTGGATCCACCTCCGAGCAGATGTCCATTGCGTGGAGACAGCGAGGATGGAACCTGCAACCTGTGGGTGGATCAATCAAGTCCGGGGGCGAACCCTTCATAATCTCAAATTCTTGGTCCAACAGCTTGATGTTGGGTATGGACTTCAACAGACCCTGAGTATAGGGATGCACCGGGTTGGCGAAGAGGTCAAGGGCATCGGCTACCTCCACTATCTTGGCCGCGTACATCACGGCAACCCGATCAACCAGCTCGGCCACAATTCCCATGTTATGAGTTATCAGCATCAGAGTCATGTTGTAGGCTGCCTTCAGTTCCTTGAGCAGGTCCAATATCTGAGCCTCCACAATGACATCCAGCGAAGTTGTGGGCTCATCGGCGATGATTAGGTCTGAATCCAGAGCGAGGGCCAGGGAGATCATGATGCGTTGCCTCATACCGCCGCTGAACTGATGCGGATAATCGCTGAGTCGGCTGGGAGATATGCCCAGCCGGTCCACCAGTTCCTCAGCCCGTTTCCAGGCTTCCTGCTTGCTGATCGACTCGTGCGTGGTGATGGTCTCCACTAGATGGTCGCCGATCTTCTGAAGAGGGTTCAGGGAGGTCATGGGGTCCTGGAAGACCATAGAGATCCTCTTGCCCCGTATCTGTCTCATGTACGCCCCATCTTTGTCAAGCAGCTCTTCGGCGTCGAATAGGATGCTGCCACCCACTATCCGACCCGGCGGGGGGATTAGTCGCAGGATGGCGAAACCCAGGGTGGACTTGCCACATCCTGACTCCCCGACCAAGCCTATCAGTTGACCCCTCTCGATATCCAGCGATACCTTGTCCAGAGCTTTGACCACCCCCATGCGGGTGTGGTAATGTACGTCCAGGTTTCTTATGCTGACCAAGATGTCTGCCATACGGTGTTCGCTACCTCTTCACTTATGCTTCCCTGAGGCGGGGGTTCAGGATTTCGTTCAGGCCTTCACCTAGCAGGCTGAAGCCCAGAGCAACGATGGCGATCATGATTCCCGGGAAAGTGATGAGCCACCAGCGGCCTCCAGGCAGGTACGGGCGGCCCGCATTCACGTCGAACCCCCAATCTGGCGTAGGGGCTGGGATGCCTAAACCGATGAAGCTCAGCCCGGCCTCAGTCAATATGGCGTCGGAGATATTGAGGGAGAATACCACCACCACAGAGGGGATGACATTGGGAAAGACATACACGCGCAGAATCGTGAACGCGTCGGCTCCCAGGCTCCGCGCCGCTTCCACATACAGGTCCTCTTTTACCGAAAGCACCTGCCCCCTGACCATCCTGAAATAGGTGGGGATATAGATTACGGCGATGGCGATGGAGATGTTGACTATTCCCGGCCCCAGCATGGCGGCCATGGCTATGGCCAGGATCAGGCCGGGGAACGAATAGATGCTATCCATGATCAAGGAGAGGACCCGGTCTAACTTGCCCCCGGCGAAACCGGAGAGCAGACCGAGCGGTATCCCTACTGCCGACGACATCAAGGCCGAAAAGATAGCCACCATCATAATAGTCTGGGACCCATATACTACGCGGCTGAAGACGTCGCGACCCAGCTTGTCTGTGCCCATCAGGAACTGGGAGTTTGGGGGGATGAAAGGGTCTCCCACGAAGTTTGTGGGGTCGTAAGGCGCGATGTATGGGGCCAGGATCGTAACCGCGATGATGACGAAAAGGATGACTGCTCCTGCTGCGGTGATATACCATTCAGCGCCATACCATTTCGCGCCTCTGGCAAACCAGCCAACAAGGTTTCCCAAGCCCGGAATAATAGTCCTTGGTCTTTCTGTCATGACATTCCTACGTGCTCCTGGTCATCTGTCGCTAGTATCGGATACGGGGGTCGAGCCTGGCATATATGATGTCTACGATCAAGCTGACCGCCGTCACCAGCATGGCAAACAGGACAATCGTGCTTTGAATGGACGGGTAGTCGCGCGACTCTATGCGACGAACTAGAAAACGCCCCAGTCCTTCCCAGTTGAAGGTGGTCTCTGTGAGAACCGCGCCAGCCAGGAGGATGGCGAACTGGAGTCCCATCATGGTTAGTATGGGGATGAAGGCGTTCTTCAGGGCGTGTCGGTAAACCACCACGTTTTCCTTTATGCCGCGAGCTCTGGCCGCGGTGATGAAGTCTTGACGCAGCATCTGCAACATGTTCGCCCTGGTCAGGCGAATGAAGGCGCCGGAGATGTACAGCCCCAAAGTGATTGAAGGCAATGCCAGGTGCCTGAGGGCGCTGATCAGGCTCGCCGGCTGGACCCTGAGGATGCTGTCCACAACTGGCATACCGGTTATCGGCTCCGGCATCAGGCCGGTGCCTATCATACCCTGGACCGGCAACCAGCCGAGATAGATGCCGAAGAACAGTTGCAGCATCAAACCCAGCCAGAACACGGGTATGGCGTAGATGATGATACCATAGAGCCTGATTCCGTAGTCGGCTGGGCTTCCGCGCTTTTGAGCGGAGAAGGCTCCTCCAAAGACGCCGATGAGGAGAGCGATGGCCATCCCGGCGATGCTGAGCTCGAGGGTCTTGGGGAATTTGGCTTTCAGGTCGGTGCTCACCGGCCGGCCCCTCACCGGTGAGATGGACTCGCCGAAGTCGAGGCGAGCTAGCGCGAAAATGAAGTCGAAGTACTGGCTGTCGAGGGGATGGATGCGGACGGAGAACCACTCCACTGGCGCCCAACCGTCTTCTCCCTCCGCCGTGTACAGCCTTAGCCATTCGCCCTCCTCATTCGTGCGCCTATCCGTTAGCTGCAGCACGTCGCCCACTGCCAGCGGAGAATCGAGAGGGACTTCCGGCTCTTCATGGCTGGCCCCCTCCCGCAAAGTGGCTCCAGCCAGGCTAACCACGGCGCTGCTGCCCCTGAGGTTTATGAACAGGGGCTTGTCCAGCTCCAGAGCATGTCTGATCTCATCCACATACTCTTGGGGTGCTCCAGGGCGCAGCATGACTCGCACCGGGTCGCCGGGCATGACCCTCATGATCACGAAGACCAGGGTGACCAGGATGAGGATCATCGGTATGGCCAGGAGCACACGAGTAATGATGTAGGCACGAAGGGACAAGATTGACTCCTTGGACAGAAGTCACCCAGTTCGCAGGTCGAATGTCCCGGTGGCATTGTATCGAGACCAAGAACTGCACCAGGAGGTGCGCAAACCTGGTTTCGATACGGCGTTCGGTCTACCGAATCGACAGTTTGGCTCTCAACTGCGTGAGTCCTGTGCTGTGAAAGACACTCTGCTTTTGGCTCACCTCCCTCGATGGGAGGGGGTCACGGGAGGGTGATTCGAGCGATTCTCGCCGTGGTCACCCCCACCCCGGCCGTCCCCCATCAAGGGGGAGGGAGCTCTTTTCGACCGCCTTCATAACGAGTCCCGAATCTGTCATGCTTTCGACGGTCAAGGCTTCGGGAGGCATGAATAAAGGAGGGGCTTTGACAAGAACCTCGCAGAGCCGCCAAAACCCCTCCAGGTATGCGCTCGGCGTTCTCCTACACTGCTCCTACTTACCTAACAGGAAGTAGTGCAGGAACATGGTAGGATCTAGAGTGACGCCGGTCACAGTGGATTGGGTGACCACGAGAAGTGAGCCCTGGCTGAACGGGATGGTGGGCACATCCACGGTCCATAGCTCCTGCGCGTCATGGTAGAGCTGAAGCCGCTCGTCGCCGGTCAGTGGTGTGGTAACCCGACCGGCCTCCAGGATGGCATCCATCTCGGCGCTCTCATAGAAGATGCCCATGTCATCGGATGCCGTCGAGTGAGCCCAGGACCAGGTGTAGTTGTCCGGGTCCAGGTAGTCAGGATACCAACCGAGTGTGAACACCGGCATGACTCCCGCACCCATGTTGTCGATATACGTTGCCCACTCCGCGTATTGCAACGTCACCTCGATCATCCCCGTCTCCTCCAGGGATTCCTTGAGGACCGAGACCACGTCTGCCTCTGTGGGTCCGTAGTGCTCAGGAGGATACCACAGGTCCATGACCAGGGGGTCGTCCTCACTGTACCCGGCTCCCTCCAGCAGCGACCTAGCCGTATCCAGGTCGCGCTCGGCGAAGGCGTCTATGTGGGACCACATACCCATGGGCACCATGCTGTACAGAGGTGCATGGGTCCCCAGGTAAACCCTTTCGGCTATCAGTTTGCGGTCAATGGCCGCAGCGATGGCCTGACGTACCTCGGCCTGGTCGAAAGGCGGGGTGGTGACGTTGAAGCAGATGTACCGAATGTAGGCCCCAGGCCCCTCGGTGAGTACGAGGTCAGGGTTCGCCTCCAGTTCGGGATAGTCGGTCGGTAACAGGGTCTTCCAGGCCACATCTATCTCGCCGGCCTCGAGGGCCAACCTCATGGTCGTGGAGTCCTCGAAGTACTTGATGATGATCTTCGGTGATCCCGGAGCAGTACCGTAGTAGTCCTCGTTCTGCTCCAACACCATCTCGACATCCCTGTCCCAACTGGTGATCTTGAAGGGCCCGTGACCACTGCAGGTGCTATCGGCAGCGATCTCTCCCTCGGGATAGCACTCCGGGCTAAGAGGCGTGTATGGCGCTGTGGCCACCAGCAGTGGGAAGTAAGGAACCGCTTCCGACAGGACGAACTTGACCGTCAGGTCATCCAAGACCTCCACGTGATCCACGAAAGTGGTCACCAGCCAGTTGGGATCGCCCTCGAGGGCAAACACGCGGTCAATGGACCACTTCACGGCCTCGGCATCAACCGGCTCGCCATCCGGGAAGACCAAGCCTTCACGGAGAGTGAAGGTATACTCCAGGCCGTCCGCGCTCACCTCGGGCATGGCCTCCGCCAGCGCCGGCTGCAGGTCGGTCGTGCCCGGAATGTAGCTCAACAGGGGGTCCATGATGCTCTCGAAGACCTCCCAGGTATGGAAGTCATAGGCATTCGCCGGATCCAGGTCGGTAACGCTGTCGGTGGTGCCGATGATCAGCGGCTCCGCCGCTGGCGCCGGTGGTGCCGCAGGCGCACAAGATGGCACCAGCGATACTGCCAACACCGCGACCATGACTATGCCTGCGATCTTCGCCCATTTTGAAGTTGCTAGCACTTTACTTTCCTCCTTTTCGTATTGATGTGCATTGTGCATTGTTGCCCACGGTTTTCTGTACTTATCTTCGACTCACCTCCTTTCCCCATCTGCCAATTCCTGCCTTCCAACCGCAAGGCGACAAATCTGCAAGAGTATAACCGAAGATAGGTATAATGTCAAGTGTTCGTATTCACTCACCTATAATGTTACCGAAGAGGTATAGTTCACTCAAATGATAATGTTACCGAGGGAACTATGCCCAACGAAGAGAGGATGACGTTGAACGAACGCAGGAAGTATCTCCGACTGATCAAGAAGCGGTATCT
>JAUWLF010000117.1 GCA_030613785.1 Chloroflexota bacterium
CTGACCGGCCTTCTCCGCGAGAGTGACACAGTGTGCCGGATGGGAGGCGACGAATTCCTGCTGTTGCTGCCGGAAATGGGAAAGGTGGAATACGCTGGAGCGGCGGCGGCAAGGACCCTAGAGATCATTAGAAAGACCTTCGTGCTTGAGGAACACAGACTGCGTATCACCACCAGCCTTGGAATTGCCATCTACCCCGACGATGGTGGGGACGGGGATACCTTGATCAAGAACGCCGACGCCGCCATGTACCGCGCTAAGGAAAAGGGGCGGGATAACTACCAACACTACTGTTCGTGGAACAGCGAGAACTAAACCTCCGCACTGACGAGAGACACATGGTGAGAAACGAAGACGTGGGAGAAAAGCAGCCGAGAGACGAAATGGCACGATTGGGCGAACAGGTTGACGAGCTCGGAGCATCGGTGGGATTCGGCCAACTAAGCGAGAGCGATCGGCTCCGCGAGGTCGACGACCTTCGGAGAGCGCAGGAGAGGCTTCTCGCCCTGAGCCGGACCGCTGCGAAAGTACAGAGTGTGCTCGAGCCTGATCGCATCTTTGAGACCATAGGCGACGAACTCAGGACCCTGGGCCTCAAGTGCTCCTTCGGGCTGTTGGACGACCAGGGAGATGAGGTGGTCCTTCGGCACCTTAACTTGCGCCCCACGGTGCTGCGGGCGGTGGAGACACTGGCTGGAACCGGCGCGCGGGGATTCAGGTTTGCGGTGGACACCTCACCACAGGTCCGCGCCGTGATCAGAGAGGGCGAGGCGCTCTTCGATGAGGAAGTCGCTGAAAGCGTGCGGCAGGTCCTGCCGTTGCGTCTGAAACCCCTGGCCTCCAGACTGACTGACCTTCTGCAAGCGCGACGGGCGATCTCTGCGCCTCTCATCGCTGGCGAGGAGGTCCTGGGCCTGCTCACCGTCTGGTCAGATGACCTGACGGAGGAGGACGTGCCAGCAATCTCGCTCTTCGCCCAACAGGCCGCCACGGCCATTGAGAACGCTGACCTGTATCAGGAGCAGATGAGAAGGGCGTTCGAGATGGAGGCCCTGCGCAAGACGACCTTGGAGATGACCAGGCAGTTGCACGTGCCGGAGTTACTTAGCTCCATCGTTGAGCGGGCCGCTGCTCTGGCGGGAACTAGGAGCGGTGCCTTATACCTCTACCACCCTGAACAGCAGGAGCTGGAGTTGGTGGTCAGCCACCGTCTGGGCAAGGACTACACGGGAACCCGGATCGAGGTAGGGGAGGGGGTTGCAGGCCAGGTACTGCTGACCGGGGAAACGCTGGTCGTTGAGGACTACGCCACCTGGGAGGGCAGGTCCGACAAGTACCGTGATGCGTCTTTTCATGGGGTGATGGTCGTACCCTTGAAGTGGGGAGAAAAGGTCCTTGGTGTCCTCAACGTCACCGATGTGGAAGAGCCTCGGGCGTTCAGTGACAGGGACGTGTGGCTGCTCGAGCTGTTCGCCAGCCACGCGGCGATCGCTATTGACAATGCCCGTTCATACGCCGCTGCCGAACGCCGCGTCAAGGAATTGACGGCACTACGAGAGATCAGTCTCCAGATCACTCAGTCGCTTGATCTGTCGACCGTGCTGGATACCATCGCCGAGAGTGCCGTGAGGCTGGTAGGAGCCACCGATGCTCACATCTTTCTGCAGGACGAGGAGGAAGGGGAGTTCGCATTCGGCACCGGAGTGTGGGCCGCGGGCAAGGAAGGGCCAGTTTTCACACAGGTGCGCGAGGATGGTCTGACCGCCACCGTGGCCAGGCACGGCGAGCCAGTGGTCATAAACGAAGCCAGGGCGCATCCTTTGTACTGCGACAGGGTGGGTCGGGAATGGGGCATCGAGGCCATCGCTGGCTTTCCCTTGAAGCGCGCGGGGAAGGTGTTAGGCGTCTTCAATGTCGCTTTTCTCGACCCCCATGCCTTCGATGAGGAAGAGCTGCGTCTCCTGACGCTGCTGGGCGACCAGGCTGCTATCGCTATCGAGAACTCCAGGCTGTACGAAGACGCCACACAGAGGGCGGAGGAACTCGCGGGGCTCTATGAGGTCTCGATGGAGATGGCGAGCGAGCTTGACCTGCCAGCGCTCTTGAACACAGTCGTAGAACGAGCGATCCACTTGTTGCGGGGAAGGGCTGCAGGTGTCTATCTCTACGATCCGAAGAGGCAAGACCTGGAGATGATTGCGAACTCAGGGCACAGCAGAGACCGCACCGGAATCAGGCTGGCCTTGGGCGAAGGGCTATGTGGAAAGATAGCACAGAGTGGAAAACCATTGGTTGTGACGGACTATGCCAATTGGGAGGGAAGGTCAGCTCACTTCGATGATGAGTCCACCGCCAACGTCTTGGGTGTTCCCATCCGGCGAGGTGATACCTTGCTGGGAGTTCTCTTCGTCGATGACGCGGACTTGAAGAGGACATTCGATGAGCGCGACATGCGCCTGGCCACCCTTTTCGCCAACCAGGCGGCTATCGCCATCGACAACGCCCAGCTCTTTGCCGAAAGGGAACGCAGGATCAAACAACTGGCGGCGTTGCACGATGTCTCGCTTGAGATCGTGGCCAAGACCGATGTGTCCGAGGTGCTGCCTGCCATCGTTGAGCAAGCTGCACAACTGCTCGATGCCCAGGCAGGAGGCATAGATCTATTCGATCCCGAGACACGGGAGCTGGAGTTGACCGCCATCTACGGATACAGCGACGATCTCCGCGGGATCAGTCATGCCATGGGGGAAGGGGTGGTCGGCAAGGTAGCGCAAAGCCAACAGCCTCTCATCGTGGACGACTACTCCCATTGGGAAGGACGCTCGGGCCAATGGGAGCAGCAGCCCGTCGGCACCGTTATGGGGATACCCCTGAAGCGAGCTGGTGAGCTTCTTGGAGTGCTCACCCTGGATCGGCCGGTCCCGCACCCCTTCGACGACAATGACTTGCAGGTAGCCACTCTCTTCGCCAATCAAGCGGTCATCGCCATTGAGAACGCGCGTTCGGTCGCCTCGCGGCGACGACGCGTCGGGGAGTTGGAAGCCCTGAGGGAGATCAGCTTGCAGCTCACCCAGTCTCTTGACCTTCCGACGGTCTTGGACACCATTGCCCGGAGCGCTGTGAGACTGGTCAAGGCCAGCGATGCCCACATCTTCCTCTACGACGAAGGGGACGGCGGGCTCACTTTCGGTATGGGAGCATGGGCTCCAGGCCAACAAGGAAGGATCTATAGGCACGTACGTGAGAATGGTCTAACCGCAACGGTGGCTAGACGCGGTGAACCCGTGGTCATCAACGAGGCGAGGAGCCATCCCCTGTTCAAGGATCAGATGGAGCACGAGAAAGCAATGGAGGCCATCGCTGGCTTTCCGCTGAAGCGGGCGGACAGAGTGCTGGGGGTTTTCAACGTCGCCTTCGTTCGGCCGCATACTTTTGATGAGGACGAGTTGCGTGTGCTTACCCTACTGGCTGACCAGGCGGCCATCGCCATCGAGAATGCTCGCCTCTACCAAGAGACGGATCGCCGCCTCAGGGAGAGCATGACTCTGCAAGAGGTCTCGCGCCTCGTCAACTCCTCGTTGGAACCGACGCAGATTTTCCAGACCGTGGTGGAGAGGGTTGCGAGTTCCTTCGGCTACAGTATGGTGAGCATCTACATCACCGAAGGGGAGGGACTGCGTCTGGGCGCCCAAGTGGGATACGACCCCACCGATGTCATCTACTTCATCCCCCTCGACGAAGGGGTGATCGGTCGAGTTGGTCGCAGCGGAGAGGGCGAACTGATCGCCGATGTCACCCAGGAGGCCGATTTCCTCGAGGCCGCGCCTGGAGTTGTCTCTGAGGTCGCCGTTCCTATTGAAAAGGATCATCAAGTCCTGGGTGTGTTGAACGTGGAATCCACGGCTAGCGAACCACTGACCACAGCGGACTTGGACCTGATCTCGTCGATGGGTCACCAGGTGAGCGTGGCCATGCAGAACGCCCAGCTATACCAAGACATCCAGCGCGAACTCGCCGAGCGCAAGCGTGCTCAGGAGGCATACCGAGCGGTGGTTGATCACTCACTCCAAGGACTGGTGATTATTCAGGACTTCAGGGTCCTATTCGCGAACCAGGCCTTTGCCGAGATCAGCGGATACTCGGTCGAGGAGTTGCTGTCTCTCTCGCCCAAAGACGTGAGGGCACTGGTGCACCCCGAAGATCAGGAACTCGTCTGGCGGCGATTCCGAGACCGCACCGAGGGTAGGCTAGTGCCCCCTCATTACGAGTATCGTGGCGTCACTAAGGATGGTTTGGTTGTCTGGCTGGAGATGTTTGCTAATCCCATCCAGTACCGTGGACGTCCGGCAGTACAGGCAGCAATCGTGGATATCACGGAGCGCAAGCGCGCGGAAGAAGCGTTGCGGGAGAGCGAGGAGCAATACCGCACCCTCTTCGAGGACTCCCGAGACGCCGTCTACATCACCAATCGAGATGGCACTTTCGTTGGGGCTAACGGGTCGTTCCTGACTCTGTTTGGCGTGACCGCCGAGGATCTACGGGAGCTTACCGCCGGGGACTTCTACGCTGATCCTGCTGATCGAGCCAGGTTCCAGAAAGAGATAGAGGTGAAGGGGGCTGTCAGGGACTACGAAGTCAAGCTGTGCAAGATGGATGGAAAGGTCATGGACTGCCTACTCACGGCCACAGTGCGGCGGGTGAACGGAAAGACTCTAGGCTACCAGGGCATCATACGGGACATCACCGAGCGCAAGCGCGCACAGGAAGAGCTCGAGCAGAGCTTCGTGCAGTTGCGCAGGACGCTGGAAGGAACGGTGAACGCCCTGGCGGCGCTGGCCGAGGCGAGGGACCCGTATACCGCAGGACACCAACAGAGGGTGGCTCACCTAGCGTGTGCTATCGCCGAGGAGTTGGGCTTATCAGAGGAGGAGATCCGCGGCATCCACATGGCCGGACTCGTCCACGATATTGGGAAGATCGATGTGCCTGCTGAGATTCTCAGCAAGCCCACTGCGCTGACAGAGATCGAGATGCAGATGATAAAAACGCACCCGGTAACCGCCTACGATATTCTGAAGTCCGTGGAATTCCCCTGGCCAGTGGCCAGAATCGTGCTCGAACATCACGAGAGGATGGACGGTTCTGGGTATCCCCGTGGGCTCCCGGGAGCGGAGGTCCTCTTGGAGGCAAGGATCTTGGCTGTGGCCGACGTTGTGGAGGCCATGGCGTCGGACCGGCCCTACCGACCCGCTCACGGCATCGACAAAGCTCTGGAGGAGATCTCACGACATAGGGCTACTCACTATGATGCCGAGGCGGTTGACGCCTGTCTAAGGCTCTTCAGGGACAAGGGCTTCCAACTCCAAGGCGCCTGAGGGTAGCTAGCACAGCCAGATCGAGCCCCATTTGTAGTGAGGCCTTCAGGCCCTGTGAGGCACTGAAGCGCACACTACCAACGATGCAGTTCGTAGTGAAGCCGTCGGGCCCCATAATGCGCCGTAGCGCGCCACGCAGACCTCAAGCAGCCGTCTACCGGATCCTCCCTCGCACGGTCAGCCGACCCTTTTCCAGTTCGATGTCCTCCAATACTACTGGCAACTCCTCTTCTCTCATATTGAGGCGCCTGTTCAGCTCGTCCTCGATCTGGAAGCGGATGAAGTCCGGTAGTGTGGCTTGGCCAACCTCCAATTCGTGTGCGTAGATGACGGGTAGGCCATCTTGCACTGTGATGTCAAGCCGGCCGCCAAGGGGTAGCCGTAGCCCTCCCAATAGGAACTCCCCTCCTGCTTCCACACCGTCCGGACCAATGGAAATCCGCGGATTGCGGAATGGGACCTTGGGCTCTCTGTCCAGGTACCAGGCGACAGCTTCCTCGAACTCCCCTTCGGAGATGGTGATCTCAAAAGGCTCACCCTGGTGAGACCCAGCCTTGATGCGCTCTACCAGTGCCGCAAGCTGCGGGCTCAGCCGTGGCTCGCCTCCGCTCTTCGAACATGTTTTCTGAACCATCCCGGCTCCCTTCGTCCCTTGCTAGTGTCAGAGTTGCCATTGTATAGCAAGTCACCCCGTTCTCCAAATACCTCGGGAGCCACGATGAGAATCTCGTGTGAGATCCGGTGGGTGCGTTCGCGCGGGCTGGCAGCGCGGCATAGTAGCGGTGCTCGACGATCGGTTAGATCGGTCGCGCGTCTCGATGGGCTCCAGAACACCCTCCCGAAAGTTCTGAACGTTCGGGAGGGTCGCCTGTATTGACCTGGTGCTCAGCCGGGGTTATAATTGTTGGTCGAGGAGGAATCTTGAGGGTATTGGTCACTGGCGGAGCTGGGTTCATCGGGTCCCACGTCGTCGATAGCCTCATCGAGGATGGTCATACCGTCGTGGTGGTTGATGATCTGTCAACCGGCAAGAGGGAGCACGTCAACGCCCAGGCTAGCTTCTACAAGCTGGATGTCCGCAGCCCAGACTTGAGGGACGTCTTCGCGCAGGAGCGACCCGACCTTGTCAATCACCATGCGGCCCAGATAGACGTACGCCGTTCGGTGGCGGATCCCGCCTTCGATGCCGATGTGAACGTCGTGGGTTCCCTCAACCTCCTGGAGTGCGCCCGCGAGTACGGGGCCAAGAAGCTCATCTATGCCTCCACCGGTGGAGCCGTGTATGGCGAGCCGGTATACCTGCCCTGCGATGAGAATCACCCGCTGAACCCCACCTGCCCTTACGGGATCAGCAAGCAGGTGGTGGAACGATACCTAGATCTCTACAGGCAGAGCCACGGGCTGGAGTACAGGATTCTGCGTTATGCCAACGTCTACGGCCCTCGCCAAGATCCCTTTGGCGAGGCGGGGGTCGTGGCGATCTTCGCACGGCAGATGCTGGATGGCCAGGAAGTGAGCATCAACGGTACCGGAGAACAGGAGCGGGATTTCGTCTACGTGGCCGACATAGTGCGCGCCAACATGATGGCCATCGCGGAAGGGGGGGGGCAGATCTACAACCTGGGTACCGGCGTGGGCACGTCCATCAACGGACTGTTCACTTTGATGGGGGACATCGCCGGTTACGACAGGACACCCAATCATGGTCCCCCCAAGCCAGGCGAGACCTTCAGGATCTATCTTGACGCCGAGAAGGCGCACCGGGAACTCGGCTGGCGACCTCTGGTCAGCCTGGAGGAGGGACTGAGAGAGACGATAGGCTCTTTCAACCAGGCTTCCCAATGACCGTGAGGTAGATCGCGCTTTCCTCCACCCCATCGACGCCCAGCAAAGTGTTCACCTCGTCGTCGTAGATGGCCGCAATCTGGCAGCTCCCCAAGCCCAGAGCCACCGCTGCCAGCGCGACGTTCTGGGCGATGTGCCCGGCGTCTAGGTAGACGTACCGGTAGCCCCTCTGCCTGTACTTCCACGTCGAACGTGCAAAGAGCGCGGTCCACACGAAGACCACCTTGGCCGAATGGGCAATCCGCTGGTCCAGGGCCATGCGGGCCGCCGCCATGCGAAAGTCGCCCACCTTCAACTGCTCGAGTTCGTGTGTCTGGACTGAGTAGTGGTAGACTCCTGGTTCTATGCCCTCCACGGAGTGGACCACCGCGTATGTCTCCACCGGATACAGGGCACCGGCCGAAGGCGTGGTACGGGAGGCAAAGCCCATACCGGTGTCTGTGATACCCTGTCCAGCCCACAGCAGTTGCGAGAGGTCCGCTTCCTTCACTGGAGGCTCTTGGAAGGCACGCAGGCTGCGACGCTGTCTGATCGAGTCCCAGATGGGCGGCCCGCCTTTCGTCTCTGGTGAACTCAACTGAATCCTGGGCGCTGAGGGGTAGCTCTTGTAGGTTGCGGGCTTGCTCGCCCAATCCAAATCACCACCCGGCAGGTGGCCCCGTTGGTACTTCGTTTCTTGCTGAAAGAGATCACCGATCTTGGTTCTCACCATGTGCGTTCTCCTTGATTGTGGTCGCTACGAATGTCGAGCATCCTGATCGCCCACCGTTGGTGAGTGGACAGGTCCCAAGCTTGTCAAGGGAGGCCTCAATCTCTCGATGTGTGCTCTGAGTTGACGATGATGCCAGGATATTCTATCATCACGCGCTATCTGGAACCAGTATTTGCAGCACCGCACATTTGCGCGGGTGGCCGCGCCGAGTGGGCTTCGACCGTGCGCCGTAACGGGCTCTACAACCTGCGTTGTGAAGGGATAGAGGTAGCTTCCGAGGGCTTCCATATGATATAATAGGCGTCGTTTGCGAGAGGAGTACAGCTCAATGGTGGACAATTCCAGCCCCGACAACCGCAGAGTGATGGTCATCGGCCTTGATGGGGCAACCTTCAAGCTGATCAGGCCTTGGATAGAGGACGGCACAATGCCCACTCTCCGACGGTTGATGAAGAAGGGTGCCTCAGGTGTCTTGACTACCACCCTGCCGCCCATCAGCTCCTCAGCCTGGGCCTCCTTTGCCACGGGCAAGAACCCAGGCAAGCACGGACTTGTGGACTTTGTCCATCCGCGGGAGAACAGCTACCAGATCTCCATCGTCAGCCCTCAGCAGCGCGGCTCGAAGGCCATCTGGAATCTCCTCAGTGACCAGGGCCGCAAGGTGGGAATCGTGGGCATGCCCGTCACCTACCCCCCGGAAGAGGTGAACGGCTACATGATCAGCGACTTTCTCACCCCCAGCGCCAGTGACGACTATACGTACCCCCTTTCCCTGAGGGATGAGCTAGAGCGAGCGGTGGGCGGATTTCCCCTTCTTCCCGATGAGAGATACCGCTCCACCAAGTTCACGGACAGGTTCATCGCCGATATGGTCACCGACGTCGAACGAAGGCTGGAGGGCGCACTGTATCTGTTGGATAACAAGGAATGGGACTTCTTCTTCCTCCTCTTCTGGAGCAGCGACATGCTGCAACATGAGACCTGGCGCTTGCTGGATGAGAGTCACCCCGAGCATGATCCCCAAGCCGCGGAGCAGTACAGGGGACTGGTGGTTGACTTCCATCGCAGGCTGGACGACGCGGTAGGGCGGCTGTTGGCGAAGGTGGGGCCAGAGGATCTCGTGGTCGTCATGTCCGACCACGGCTTCGGACCGGTCCACAGCTTCTTCCTGGTCAACAACTGGCTGCGGGAGATAGGATTGCTCAAGCTGAAGAGGCGACCGTTGACCCGACTCAAGTACACGGTCTTCAAGCTGGGATTCACCCCCTTGGGTGTCTTCAGCCTGGTCAAGGCCATGAGGTTGGGGTTCCTGCGGCGGCGCTTCCGCTTCCAGAGAGGCGGGGGGCTCATGAAGCGGCTGTTCCTCTCCTTCGACGATGTGGACTGGCCCCGCACCAAGGCCTTCGCGGTAGGAAGCTTCGGACAGATCTACATCAACCAGACTGGCAAGCGACCTCAAGGCAACGTACAGCCAGGCAAGGAATACCAGGACCTCCGAGAGGAGATAGCAACCCGCGCCTTGGAGATCCGCGACCCTCGCACTGGGGAGAGCGTGGTGGAGAGGGTGTATCTCAGGGAGGAACTCTACTCCGGCGCCCTCCTGGAGAAAGCCCCTGATCTGGTCCTCCAGTCGCGAAACTGGGAGTACATGGCCTTCGGGCACGCCGACTTTGGCGCCTCCCACATCGTGGAGCCCATCTTCGGGATGTCGGGCCATCACCGTCCTGACGGGGTTGTGTTCCTGGCCGGAGAGGGCATCAAAGAGGGGGCGAAGTTGGAAGGGGCCAGCATCATGGATCTAGCCCCCACGATACTGTACTCCATGGGCATCTCCGTCCCGTCCGACATGGACGGTCGCGTTCTCTCGGAGGCCTTCACGGCAGAATTCCTGTCCAAGGTCAAGGTGGAATACAGCGACGAGTCGACCGATCGCGAGGTGGGCCGGGACGACTACTCCGAGGACGATGAGGAGGAGATAAGGGAGCGACTGCGAGGCCTGGGATATGTCGGCTAGGAGAATCGTGGCTTGAACAACAAGAAGCGGTTTGCTCTGGTCACGGTCATAGGCGTAGTCCTGTTGGCCCTGGTCTTGTGGAGGGTCAACCTACGAGAGATGATCGAGACCCTCAGAGCGGCGGAGTATGTATTTCTCCTTCCAGCGCTCGCGGCCCAAATGGGCTTTTTTCTCGTCAAAGCCCTTCGCTGGAGGTACCTTTTCCCCGCTGATAGACCCATCGGTTTCGGGACCCTGTTCTCTGCCACCTTGATCGGCTATTTCGGCAACCAGATCATCGGCGCCAGCAGTGGTGAGGTTCTCCGCTCCATCGTCCTCGGGCAGAAGGAGGGTTGGAGCAAGAGCGCCACGTTGGGCACCGTCTTCGTGGAGAAGATGTGGGACGTGCTAGTACTCTGCCTCTTTCTGTTGGCCATCCTCTGGATCATGGTGCTACCTCCCCTGGTCCAGACCGTCGGACACGCAGCAGTGCTGGTCTTGCTCGTGGGGGCCGCAATCCTCGTCCTGTTGTTGGCTCGACCTGATTGGGCCACAAAGCTGGTGAGATTGATCACCACCAGACTATCGACCGGCCTGGCCCAGCGGGTTGAGGGGATATTGGAGCGCTTCATCTTGGGCGTGCGGCCTCTACAGAACTGGCGCCGCTCACTCCTGGCGCTCGTCCTCACCGTTCCTATGTGGCTGTTGCTGGCGGTGAGCTTCTACTTTCTGGGGCGTGCGGCCCTTATTGACCTCCCTTTCGCCCCCTACATCTTCCCCGTGGTAGTTATCGCGCTGGCTGCTAGCATCCCTAATCCGCCATGGAATGTGGGCATGCTGGAGATTCTCTCCATCACCACCTTGGGCGTCTTCGGCGTAAGTGGGAGCCAGGCCCTGGCCTTCGTGGTGCTCATGAGGGCCATGCGTCTGGTCCCCATCCTGTGGGGATATCTCCTCTTCTCGAGGGAGGGGTACGGCCTACGGACCCGACCTCAAGGTGGCCTGGAAGTTGAGCACCCTCAATAGGGGGCCATGAGCGGAAGCGTCCTCATCCTGATGTGCGACTCCGGCGGAGGTCACCGCAGCGTGGCCGATGCCATAGCGAGCGCCCTGGAACACCTCTACCCGGGCAAGTACCAGTTCCAGTTGGCCGATATCATGGCCGACGGCTTCTCCTTTCCTCTGAACCTCGCTGGCCGCATGTATGGTCCAGTCGTT
>JAUWLF010000075.1 GCA_030613785.1 Chloroflexota bacterium
TGTGTGCGCGCCGGACCTCAAATTCGGGGCTCGCGGGACGGCAAGCGCCCCCCGGGTCTCGACTGGTCGGTCACCTGATGCACCGCGTGGGGGCCGACGCTTCAGCGTCGGGGACATAGAATCCCCGAGCCTAAAGGCTCGGCTCCCGCGACCGCAAGCGCCCCCTGTGTCTCGACTGGTGGCTCACCCCATACACCACGCGGGGGCCGGCGCTTTAGCGTTGGGGCCACGCTCCATCCTCTTTGCCCAATAGCGTCACACGTATTGGCTGCTTGCTCACGACATGGCCGACCGGCTGGATTGAGCTTCGTCTCTTCTATTCCCCGAGCCTAAAGGCTCGGCTCGCCCTACCGCAACCGCCCCCCGTGTCTGGACTGGTGGCTCGTCCCATGCACCACGCGCGGGCCGACGCTTCAGCGTCGGGGACATAGAATCCCCGAGCCTAAAGGCTCGGCTCGCGCGACTGCAACCGCCCCCCGTGTCTCGACTGGTCGCTCACCCCATGCACAACGCGGGGGCCGACGCTTTGGCTTGGGGGCCACGCTCGCTCCCCTTTCCCCAATCGCGCCTCACGTACCGGCTGCTTGGTCACGACATGGCCGACCGGCTGGATTGAGCTTCGTCTCTTCTATTGCCCGAGCCCAAAAGGCTCGGCTCGCGCGACCGCAAGCGCCCCCCGTGTCTCGACTGGTCGGTCACCTGATGCACCGCGTGCGGGCCGACGCTTCAGCGTCGGGGACATAGAATCCCCGAGCCTAAAGGCTCGGCTCCCGCGACCGCAACCGTGCCAATGCGGCCTCCGCGCACGCTTAATCTGGAGGTACGTTCGGTGGGTGTTCCATCGACCCGCAGTTACCTAAGCGTCATAAGGTGTGAGAGACCTGGCGCGCGGCGTGCCGCATCGCACCCTTGGCTGGGCCCAAGGGTGCGTAAGCAAGGTACAGGATGGACCTCATTCCTGCGCCAACTCACGTCACAACCAGTCCTGATTCAGCGCACTGAGCCAGAAATGAGAAGAGGGCCTGAGGATCGTTCCCCAGGCCCCTGGTCGAAGTCCTGTTCAAGTGGGCGTCTCCGCGCTTATCGAACGCGGGTAGACCTCCACTGCAGCCCGAGCCCCAGCCCCAGGACGACCAGTAGCAGCCCGGCAACGCCAAGCCACAGCCACGGTGTTGTCCCGAGGGGAGCATAGCCAGCCTCCGGCAGTGACGTTGCTCCGAGTATGGTCACCTCTGGGAAGCCGTTCACTTCGTCGTAGTGGAACCAGATGAACTCGTTGGCGCTGTGCATCGCGCCCGCGGTGTCGAAATTCTGATCCACGGTCCATTGGCTGCCATCCCAGGTGGCCGAAGCCCCCAGGACCGGGGCAATGCCGTAGTCGCCGCCAGCCATGGGCGGCATGGGCTGTGTCGGGTATCGTAGGTAGATATCCGGTTCTTCCTGCTCGAACGGAGCCTTGAACAGCTCCACCGGCGGAGATGACATCTGGAGGCCGCTCAGATTGACGGTGGCCTCGAAGAACCCGGCAAACATCTGGGTGCCCTGGCTTTCGTCGATTCGATCGCCCAGGAATAGGCGGGCGCTGTTGAGCGCGCCCATGATCGTGCCCACATCGTCCGTTGTGTAGGTTGCTTGGGTGGTGAAGACACCATGGGCGGCATCGTACTCAGCCCCCAGGGCGTTGAAGTGCTGTGCTGCTGTGTCGAGATAAGCGTCCATCCCGAGCACGCGCCCGGCTTCGACTAGGCCCCGCAGGGCATTGGCGTGCTGAGCGGGTGTCGTTGCCTCGGCAGCCGCCAAGCCGTCGCCCCACTCGCCAATCTTGACCAAAGCTGTGGCCTGGTTGTCTGCACTGGCCGTGTGGGCGGCGTACCAGACCAAGGCCTGAATGCCCAGGTTGAGGTCGCGCACGCTGGTGGGATGGGAAGAGACCACCTTCTGGAAGAGCATGTCGGCGCTCTGAGCGAACATGGCGGCCGTGTCTGGGTCAGCATAGCGGTTGCTGACGCTGTGAGCCATAGTCTGGGCGCTGTATACACTGGCGCCGTCGCTCAGCGCAATCAGCATGGCGTAGTCGCCAGCCAGGCTGTCCTGGAAGCGGTCAGGCTGCTGCATCCAGGCCTGCACCTGCATCTTTGGCATGAGCGCCATGATGATGCCGATGAACCGTTGCTGGGCGCCAAAGTCGTCGCTGGGGGTGCCGAAGTGCTCGTCCACGTGGAACTGCCTGGCCCACTCCAGCTCCTTGGTGATGGTCCAGGCGCTAGCCTCAGTCGTGACGCGGGTATCGCCTCCGACCCACCGCATGGTGCCAAAGTCGTTGGGGTCCATCATCTGGGTGAAGTGCGGGTCGCCACCGGCGTAGACGATGCTCAGCATCGCCGGGTTGACAGGCGGTGTTACCACGTCGCCGTCGTCCATATTGGCGTCCACCATCTGCATGGCCGCCATCATCATCTCCTCGTCGGGCATGAATACCTCGCCGTTACCGCTTTGCACGGTGAGGCTGAGCAAGTTGTAACGGGAGTACCAGTATCCCTCCTCCTCGGCCGCGGTGGCGTCAAAATCCGGATCGCCGCCTATCAGGGTCTGCCCTTGCGCAGCGGCGAGGGGGACCAAGACCATGCTCAACAGGATGAGCATGCTCCACATGAAACTGAATCTGCGAATCATTCTCTTTCTCCTTTCAGGGATTGCTGTTTCTGCATAACGTGGACCGGTCCTAGTGCATTGACGCGGTGGCACGGCTGAACCTTACGTGTACGTTGTGGCAAGGCGGCCGGGGAGAATGGGAGCAGGCAGAGGCCCACTTCGGTTGCCAAGACAGGAGTGAGGAAGATACGCAGAGGGGGGAGTTCCCCCTCTGCTGTAGGCCCGAGTGGAGGTTACGTGATGGGGAGGGCTGTGCGTCCTCTATACAGTCTTCAAGTAGTCGCGGATGGAGAGGGCGGCGGCCGTCCCTTCGCCGGCCGCAGAGGTGATCTGCTGGGTGCTACCCAGTCGAACGTCGCCGGCGGCAAAGATGCCCGGAACGCTGGTCTCCATCATGCGCGGGGTGAACGGCAGCGGCGCAGGGCGGTGGATCAGGTCGTGACCAGTGACCACGTATCCATGTTCCGTCACGTCCACCAGACCCCGTGCCAACATGCTGTTGGGTGTCATGCCGATGAAGAGAAATGCGCCTGCGGCCTCCATCTGACGCTCTTCGCCAGTGCGGTCGTTGCTCAAGAGCACCGACTCGAGGCTGTCCTTTCCTCGGAATTCGACGACCTCAGTGTTCCACAGGATGTCGATCTTGTCGTGGGCCAAGACCTTGTCGGCGAGCGTCTTGGTGGCCGAAAGGGCATCACCCCGCACGAGCATGGTCAGCCGAGAGGCGAACTGGGTGAGAAAAAGCCCTTCTTCGGCAGCACTGTTTCCGCCGCCAACGACGATCAGAGGCTGCCCCTTGTAGAAGGGTCCATCGCAGGTGGCGCAGAAGTGGATGCCGGCTCCGATGAGGTCCTGCTCGCCCGGCACGTTGAGCCGCCGGTACTTGGCGCCTGTGGCGATCAGTACCGCCTTGCCGCAGTAGTGTGTGCCTGGCGCTGTGTAGACGTGGCGATGTGTGCTGTCAACCTCTATGCGCTTCACCTCCTGGGCACGGAGGATCTCGACACCAAATCGCTCGGCCTGACGCACGACTCGGGCCGAGAAGTCAGTGCCGCTGATGCCATCGGGGAAACCGGGGTAGTTGTCAATGCGCTGGGTGATGCCCGATTGCCCGCCCATCTTGCTCCGTTCGATGAGCAGTGTCTCGATGCCCTCACGGGCGGAGTAGATGGAGGCCGTCAGTCCTGTGGGCCCGCCGCCCACGATGATCAGGTCGTAGAAATCCAGGCGCGCCCTGAGATCTACACGCAGCTTGGCAGCCAATTCAGCATCGCTGGGCTCAACCAGGATTGATCCATCGCCAAAGACGATGGTGGGGATGATGCGCTTGCCGTTGTTGACCCTCTCCACATAAGCGCGAGCCTCGGGATGCCGCTCGATGTCCACCCATTTGTATTCGATTTGGTACTCACCGAGGAACCGCTTGGCGCGCCGGCAGTCCGGGCACCACTCCGCTCCGTAGACGGTGATCTCAGGTTGACCCATGATCTCTCCTTTGTCCGCCAGTGGCGGTTGTGTGGTCAATGGTCCCTGTCTTCGGGCTGGAGTCCCAGCGCTATCGCGTGGGTTTTTTGGAGCAGGCAGAGGTTCATCCCCCCGCCAGTCGCCTTGTCAGTCAATCTCCAGCTTGGCTGCCAACTCGGCGTTGCTTGGCTCAACCAGAAAAGAACCATCGCCGAAGACGATGGTCGGAACGCTGCGCATGCCGTTGTTGACCCGCTCGATGTAGGCCCTGGCTTCCAGGTCCTGCTCGATGTCCACCCAGGAATAGTCGATCTTGTGCTCGTCGAGGATCTTTTTGGCGCGCCAGCAATCAGGACACCAGTTCGTTGCGTAAACAATGATCTGCGGTTGATTCATGAAGGTCTCACCTCCCAAGTCACGTGGATATTGCTGCTTGGCCGACGTCCACCATCTGGTCCGCATTGGCCCTGGCCCAGTGAGCCAACTCAAGGGCCTCCTGCAAGGCCTCCAATGGTCCGTCTGGACGATCGTCTGTCTCCACCAGGCGTTGGAGCGAGGCGGAGAGCCAGATGCTGCGCATGAAGTCTGGCAGGACCTCTAGTTCCCTCTCCTCCACGGTGGCCGTTTGGGCATAGCCTTGCAGGAAACGAACGAATGCGCCCCAGTTAGGAACACCAGGATAGACTATGTGTTTCGTGTAGCCTGGGCGTGGCGAGGCGAAGTAGATCAGGGCCTCCGCCAACTCCAGGACCCGGGCTTGCCAAGAGGCCTTGTCGTAGTCTACGACGCCGATGATCCGGTTGCCGTCGAAGATGAGGTTGTCGGCATAGTAGTCGCCATGGATGACCAGGTGGGGCAACGCGCCGGGGCCGGCAAAGCGCGTCGCTATGTCGGCCAGTTGGGCGTCTAGTTCCCGGGCTATCCCCTCCGCGGGGGGATCCTCCTCAAGATGCCAGGTCTCTGCCAGGCGGGCCAGGAGGGATCTGGCCGTGGTCGGGCTGTGCAGTAAGCTTGGCCTGCATAGGGCTGGAGGCGCAAGGCCCGCGACGAGGGTGTGGTAGCGACCCAGCGTGAGGGCCGCCTCTTCCAGGTGCCCAGGCCGGTCATGGTCGTAGGGCCTTCCGTCGATGTACTCCTGGATCTCATAGCACTCCTGATCCACGGTCAAGAAGGTCTCGCCTGTAATGGTGGGTACGATAGTCGGGGCTGGGAAGCCCGACTGATGCAGATGGCCGATGAGTTCGTGTTGAGCGCGGATGAGATCGGGCTGGCGCAGGCGTGGGTGGCGACGCTTGACGAAGAACCGGCCCCGGGACGTGTTCACGATCCAGTTGTCATTGACGAAGCCCTGTTCGGCCCGCTGGATGGCCTCCAGTTCTCCCAGAGGGTAGTAGCCCAGAACCTGGCGCAGTTCGTCAACTATCGGCGCCTCGCTCGATCCCTTGTCAGCGCGAGAGTCTGCCGCGAAAGCGGCTCCAACCTCAGACGATGCCATGCTCTAGCTTCTTACACTCGGGCCGAAGGGGCCCGACGTGAATCATTCTGGCTTGTCCACGCGCCCTGCCACCTTCACCTCGCGACGTACGCCTTCCTGGAGTTCGCTCTGGGGCAGAACCTTCACCCGGTTCATCGCTGTTTCCTGTTCGTAGACCTTCGGTCCATGTTCCAGGTGTGCTAGCCATGACGAGAGTGAACACATTATACACACCACAAACAGACGCGCCAACTGCGGTTGCGGGAGGGGGTCCAGAGAACCCTCCCAGGGCTGGCCCTGGACCGCAGGCGTCACTGCACCGGAGACGGTTGAAGCGATGGTGCCGCAATCCGATGAGACCAGCGATAAATCGCATCTCCTCGCTCGAGCGATCAGACTCCACGGGAGATCGCTCTGCGGCCCAGGTGGGCTGCAAGCCCCACCAGAGCTTGAATCATTGAAACAGTGATGACGCTGAGACTCATTGAACGGCCAGCTTTTATCAGTGGGATCAGTGAATCCAAGGCCCTAGCGCTTCAGCGTTCCCACTGCGTTGCTGCTTTGGCAACGCCACTTTGGCGGCCCAGTGGTGGTTCAACAAGGTCGTCCTGATGGTCGTCATGCTGGGTGTGGTGAAGAAGCAGCTCTCCCAGGGTCTTGGTCCCATGGCGTATCCTGCAACGTAAGGCGTGTAGGACAAGTTGCCAACTTGCCCCACGTCTTCCGTGTCCCATCCTGGATCTTGTGTGCTGTGGTCCGAGGCGTCGCAGGCGTCCATGCCGCACTTGAGGGCTTTGGTATTCTTGGCCTTGAAAGGTTGCGGGGCACGGGCCACGGGGTGTGGCATCTGTCCTGCGAAGCCAGGTGAAGGGTAATGTCACGTTTGGGCGCACGCCTCAACCGTCCAGGTCGGGCGAGAAGGTTATCATCTCTTGCTGGTCCCACCGTAGCCACCGCGCGGTTCGAGAGTCCAGCAGAGGGTTTCTCGGCACCTTCGTCCTCGGTGGTTGAATCTCAACCCTCGCTGTGCTAGAATTGGTTTGGTGAGGATATCATGACCGAAGAGGAGATTCTACTAACCCCACAGGGGAAGGTAAAGCTGGAAGCCGAGTTGGAGCACCTCCGCACGGTGAAACGACCTCAGGTTGCCCAGCAGTTACGACGGTCCATTGAGGAGGGAGATCTGACGGAGAACATCGGCTATGAAGACGCTAAGCATGAGCAGTCCTTCGTGGAGGGGCGAATTCTAACGCTCGAGACCCTGTTCAAGAAAGCGGTGGTGGTGGAGGGTGCAACCACGTCCGATACCGTGGGCTTTGGTTCCTGGGTCACGGTGATGGAGCGAGGAGGCGGGGAAGAGGTCTTCCAGATAGTGGGCTCGGCTGAGGTCGATCCGGGCAATAGTCGTATCTCGAACGAATCGCCGCTAGGGAAGGCGCTGCTGGACCACAGGGTCGGCGATGAGGTGGCCGTGGAGGCCCCAGACGGCGTATTGCACTTCGAGATACTGGACATCCGATGACTGGCGAAGAAACTGAGGAGTTGAGCGATCTCTTGCGCGAGCGCCGGGAGAAACTGCGTCGCCTAAGATTCGGCGCCGTGGACCCTTACCCGCTCCGTGCGGAGTGCACGCATACCACAGCCCAGGCCGTCGGAATGCTGGTGGAGTGGAAGGAGAAGGAAGGCGCAGACGGTCCTCCCGACGTCGTCAAGCTGTGCGGGCGCATCATGAGCGTCAGGGTGATGGGCAAAGCCTCCTTTGCCCATATCGCCGACGGGAGCGGCCGCATACAGATCTACCTCAGGCTGGCCGAGGATGGCGTTGACGAGGAGAGCTACGAGCTGTTCAGGCGAAACCTGGACATCGGCGACATCATCCAGGTCGAGGGAGCGCTATTCTTCACGCGGACCGGCGAGCCCACCCTGAGGGTGACCAGACTCACCCTGCTGGCCAAGTCTCTGCGCCCCTTGCCTGAGAAGTGGCACGGCTTGAAGGATGTGGAGACCCGTTACCGGCAGCGGTATCTGGACCTGATCGTGAACGAGGAGGTGCGCCGCATCTTCATTACGCGCAGCCGTATCGTTGCGGCACTGCGCCGCTTCATGGACGAGCGAGGGTTCATCGAGGTCGAGACCCCCGTGCTACAGCCGATATATGGTGGAGCCATTGCTCGTCCCTTCGTCACCTACTACCATGCCCTCGATCAGGAGGTCTTCCTGCGGATCGCCGATGAATTGTATCTGAAGCGGCTCATCGTGGGAGGCCTGGATCGCGTCTATGAGATTTGCAAGGACTTCCGCAATGAAGGGGTCTCGTCCCACCACAATCCGGAGTTCACCCAGTTGGAGGTGTACCAGGCCTACGCTGACTACCGTGACATGATGAGTCTGGCGGAGGATGCCTTCTCTCACGTTGCCGAGGAGGTGTTGGGCGCAGCACAGATAAGCTATCAAGGTCATACCATTGACCTGACCCCGCCGTGGCGGCGCTTAGCCATGAGAGATGCCATCTCCAAAGAGACGGGAATCGATATCGAAAAGGCGCCTACTTTGGCACTACTTCGTCAACGCGTCGAAGAGGAGGGGCTGGAGGTGGACCTCCAACCTACGCGAGGAACGCTGGTGGATGAGATATTCAGCGAATATGTGGAGCCTAAGTTGATCCAGCCCACCTTCATCGTTGATTTTCCCCTGGAGATATCTCCCTTCGCCAAGAAGAAGCCTGACCAACCTGATCTGGTGGAGCGATTTGAACTCTTCATCGGCGGGCTGGAGCTGGGGAACGCCTTCACCGAGTTGAACGATCCCGAGGACCAAAGGGAACGGTTCCTCGCCCAGCGGAGGCTCCGCGAGGCCGGCGACGAGGAGGCCCATCCGATGGACGAAGACTACGTCCGCGCCCTGGAGTACGGCATGCCCCCCACGGGAGGCATGGGCTGGGGGATAGACCGCATGGTGATGCTCTTCACTGACCAGGCATCTATCCGAGAAGTGATCCTCTTTCCTCATCTGCGGACCAAGGGCGTCGGGCGGTGATTCCCCTGCATGTGGCCTTCTTGGGACCATCTGGCTGCAATCCCTTCGGCCAGTGTTCCAGCGCAACTTCGTTCTTGCTGCTTGCTAGTGACACTAGCAAGGCCTCGCCTGTGTGACCGCTTCACGACACTGGATCTGAACTTCCACGCGCGGTATCGCGCGCAATCCCCATAACATGGCCAGAAATGGAGTCTTCTGGCTCAAGCCATGGAGTCCCTCTGGGACAGGAGGAGGCACGCGACGGAGTTGCACATCGCGCCGCATCCCAGACCCGTTGGATTCTCTCAACACCCCCCATAAGCGCAGTGTTATTCTGAGCCGAAGGGCAGCGGAGGCGAAGAATCTCGCTGGCCACAGTGGAAAGCAGCCGTCTACCAGAAACAAGATTCTTTCGTCCGGCTTTACCGATTCGTTTCGGTCAGGAGGAGTTCAAGAGAAGCGTCTCTTCCCTCCTCAGAATAACAGTCACAATGAATCCAGCGACGCATCAGGCGCTGAGTCATCCCGGACTTCGTAGAGCTGCGCTGCCATGTTAACTGCTCGTTGGTAGATGGAGCTTTTCACCCGCAGGAATGGCTCGACCGGGCGCAAGAGAGGCCATTGAAGTCGCGCAGCGACTCAATGACGTTGACGCCGGAGATTGATTCCTGCGCGGGCGTGCACTGCGATCTCACAGCATGTCGTGAGGCTACGCCAATGTCTGCATTCCGCGCATGAAGCGAGGGAGAGACTCACCATCTGTTTGCTGCGTCCTCTATGGTCCAGACGGGCCTAGACTCACGCCCTCGGCGGTGGGTTCGCCCTGCGGCGATACGTTAGAGCTTTGAAGTCTGACGCCCTCTCCCATATAATACGAGGCAATGGAAACCCCCGTTCACTGTCGGCATAACCGCATGGTGTGGCACTGGAGTCGGTGTTGGCGCCAAGGTAGGAATGGGCCATGCTTGATTTGAAGTTCATTCGAGACCACCCAGATGACGTTCGTGAAGCCCTCGTCAAGCTGAACGAGACAGCGCCCATAGACGAGATACTGGAGCTGGACGCCCGGAGGCGAGAACTGCTCGCCGAGGCGGACGCTTTGAAGCATCGGCGCAACCTGGTCTCCAAGCAGATTGGCCGTATGAAGGAGAAGGACCACAGACTGATCGAGGAGATGCGCGAGGTGGGTGCTCGCATCAAGGGGCTGGACGGCAAGCTCGGCCTGGTGGAAGAGGAACTTCAGCAACTGCTACTGCTGGTACCTAACATGCCCGATGAATCGGTGCCTGTGGGTCGGGACGAGAGCGAGAACGTGCTGGTGAGGAGCGTCGGCGAGCCACGTCAGTTCGATTTCGAGCCTTTACCTCACTGGGATCTGGGGCCCACACTGGACATCATCGATTTCGAGCGTGGGGTGAAGGTCTCAGGCACCCGGTTCTACATCCTGAAAGGTCTGGGCGCGAGGCTACAGCGGGCTGCCATAACTTGGATGCTTGATGTGCACCTGAAGGAGCATGGCTACATCGAGGTGTATCCCCCCTTCTTGGTGCACAGCAAGTGCCTGGTGGGCACGGGCAACCTGCCCAAGTTCGCCGACAACCTCTATCGGTATGAACCCGATGACCTATGGATGATCCCCACGGCGGAGGTGCCGGTGACCAACCTCCACCGCGATGAGATCTTGCCTGTCGGATCTTTGCCCATCAAGTATGTGTCCTACACTACCTGTTTCCGTCGCGAGCAGATGTCGGCGGGACGGGACACGAGGGGCATCAAGCGAGGCCACCAATTCGACAAAGTAGAGATGGTGCGTTTCGTGGAGCCAGAGACCTCGGCTGAACATCTAGAGGAGCTGGTGAGCAACGCGGAGCGGATTGCCGAGCTACTAGAGATCCCCCATCGCGTGGTGGAGATGTGCACTGGCGACCTGGCCTTCTCGGCGTTGAAGAAGTACGATGTGGAGATGTGGGCGCCGGGAGTGCAGGAATGGTTGGAGGTATCCAGTTGCAGCAACTTCGGCGCGTTCCAGGCCCGTCGTGCCAGTATCCGCTATCGCCCGGAGCAAGGGGCCAAACCCCGCTTCGTGCACACTCTGAACGGCTCGGGGCTGGGCCTGCCCCGAGTGATGATCGCCATCATGGAGAACTACCAGCAGGCCGACGGCAGTATTGTCATCCCCGAGGTGCTGCGGCCTTATGTGGATGGTCTCGAACTGATATCCAGTGTAGCCTAGGGCCTTGTGGTCATCTGTTGGCCGGCATGGGCCGACCCTGGGTCGCCCACACGGGGTTATGCTACAACATAACGTGGTAGATCATTTCGCCCCCTAGAGGGAAGGAGGAAAGATGCTGAAGAACTCGATTCGGATAGCCAGGATTGGCGGCATTTCCATCAACATCCATGTGAGCTGGTTTCTCATTTTCATCTTGATCACTTGGACCCTGGCGGTGAGCTACTTCCCATTGAACTATCCCGCGTGGTCTCCCGCTCTCTACTGGACAGTGGGCCTGGTGACCAGCATACTGTTCTTCATCTCGGTGCTGTTGCACGAGTTGGCTCACTCTTTTGTGGCCAACGCCCGGGGCCTCCCCGTTCATGACATCACCCTCTTCATTTTGGGAGGCGTCGCCCAGTTGAGTGAGGAGCCACAGACACCGGGCACTGAGTTCGTCATGGCCGTGGTTGGCCCGCTGGCCAGCATCGTCCTTGGAGTCTGCTTTGGGGTCGTGTCGTACGCGGCGAGGGGCGTGATCCCACCCTTGGCAGCCCTGGCCGGGTACCTTGCGTTCATCAATGTGTTGTTGGGATTCTTTAACCTGATCCCTGGCTTTCCTTTGGACGGCGGACGGGTGCTCCGCTCCATCCTTTGGCAGGCCACTGGCAACCTGCAAAGCGCGACCCGCTGGGCTTCCCTGGTTGGGCAGGCCGTGGCCTATCTCTTCATCCTGGCAGGCATTGCCATGGTCTTTGGAGTCCATATCCCCTTCGTCGGAACAGGATTCGTGAGTGGCCTATGGTTCGTCTTCATCGGCTGGTTCCTGGACAACGCGGCCAGCAGCAGCTACCGCCAACTCACAGTGAGAAACCTCCTCGCCGGTCACAGGGTCAGGGAGGTGATGAGTCGCGATTGCCCAGAGGTGAGCCCCGGGTTGACAATCGAGAGGTTGGTCAACGAGCATGTGCTACCTGCCGGGGCGCGCTGTTTCCCTGTGGTCCAGGGGGGCCTAGTCAGAGGGCTGCTGACCATACACAACATCAAGGGCGTCCCCCAGGGCCGCTGGGGCACGACGACGGTGGAGCAGGTGATGACTCCCCTGGATGGACTGAAGAGGGTCGGGCCCGACGAAGAGCTCTGGGCAGCCATGCAGAACATGACTGCCGATGGTGTGAATCAACTGCCCGTGATGGACGATGGGCAACTGCTGGGCATGTTGGGTCGCGACAACATTGTGTCCTTCATCCGCATCAAAGGAGAACTGGGCATCTAGCCTACTGAATTACTCATCCTCCTATCGACGGGGCGAACACATGTCCCTTGGCTCGGGGGTAGTGCAACGTGGAGGACAAGAGCAGGTATGCTTGTCCTCTCTGGTCTTGGAAGCTGCCGCCACGGCAGTCTCGGTTCAGCCACTCGATGTTCTGCGTGAACTGCGACCTCGTCCGCCCCGACAGAAGCTCCCGGGTGACGATATGTCCGGGACCGTGAGAGAGATCTAGTGCCGCCAGCGTGCACGGCGAGCATAGCTATCGGGTGAACCGGGAGGGGCGATGAATACTAGTTGGTGCGTATCGCCGCCATCGGACGCTGCGGGACCTAACGGGGCAGGATTTCGGCTGGGACGTGGACGCCTGGCGGGAGTGGTGGGAGGGGCAGTAGTAGTAGTGAGACCTGGCTCCTCCTCGTGGCCAAGGGTGTTGAGGATTGGGTGCAGCGGTAGATCCTCGAGGGCGACGACCGGCATGCCGCAAGTGGACGCAGGGGCGTTGTGAGCAATGGACGCATGCGAAGGCGGACCTGATAGCGAGTTTGCCAGCAGCGAGGAGGCCGTGAGTGCTCTCTTCGAGGCGGTGCGGGGAGCCAGCACCTGTCTGATCGTGACCCACGACGATCCTGATCCCGACGCCATAGGCAGCGCCGTGGCCCTGGCCTACCTCCTCGAGCAGCGGCTGGGTCTGAAGGCCACGCTGGCCCATGGTGGGATCATCGGCCGGGCCGAGAACAAGGCCATGGTCCGTTTGCTGGCTATCGAGACTCACCCCTTGCATGAGCTCGAGCTGCGCGGATACGATGCGGTGGCACTGGTGGACGCGCAGCCTGGGGCTGGGAACGTTGCTCTGCCTGAGGAGATCACGCCCACCATTCTCATTGACCATCATTCTGACGTGCAGTCTGATCTAGCAGGCGTGCCATTTGTGGATGTGCGTTCACGATGCGGAGCGACCTCGACCATCTTGACCAGCTATCTCAAGGCTGCTGGTCTGACTCCCGATCGCCGCACCGCCACCGCTCTCTTCTACGGAATCAAGTCCGATACGATGGGATTGGCCCGAGGAGCTGTGGAGGCCGACGTTGATGCCTATCTTTACCTGCTCCCCCGGGCCGACACCCAGATCCTGGCCCAGATTGAGTACGCCCAGGTCCCTCTGGCCTACTTCCGCGCCTTCGAGCGGGCACTGGAGAGCACCTTCATCTACGATGACGTCGTCGTTTGCGGCCTGGGGTCCATGGACTGGCCAGACCTGGCGGCAGAGATGGCCGACTTTCTGCTGCGGTGGGAGGGCGCCCGGTGGATCGTCTGTATGGGCCTCTTCGACGATGAGATCGTCGTCTCGGTGCGAACCAACGATATCAAGGGCAATGCCGGTCTCGTCGTTCGAGAGGTTGTTGGTGGCCTGGGGACTGGGGGAGGGCACAGCGTAATGGCTGGGGGACGGGTTCCTCTGGATGGCCGGTCTGCGGGAGACGTGATCGGCGAACTTCGTCGCCGATTCTTGCGTCGTTTAGGGCAAGACGACCGCGAAGGAGAGAAGCTGATCTAGGGACCTTCTGGACACGCGATGGTTTCCTTCTTCCGTGTTGTCGAGGACGCGGAGCAGATCCCCCGGCAACGATTGAGTTTGAGAAGATACTCTGCTAGGCGAACGCATCGGGTTCGAAGGCCGATGCCAGTCGACAGCAAACACGATGGAAGCACGGATCAGAGCCGGCTGGCAGTCGGTTTCTGACTTCGCAGCGCGGGACTTGGAGTCCCGCGCCCCCTAACTCCTGGCCAGCCGCTCAGCCTGTCGCTCTTTGCCTCTGGCCATGCGCTCTCGCTCTTCGTCGCTCTCCGGGAGCAAGGGTGGCACCTCGTGGGGCTGGCCACTCTCATCGAGAGCCACGTATACGACGTAGGCGGAGTTGGTGTGGGTCTTCTCTCCCGTCATAGGGTCTTCGGCCTGCACCAATACTTCCACCTCCATTGAGGTGCGGCCGACGTAACTCAAGGAGGCCGTGAACGTGACTAGATTCCCCACGTAGATGGGAGAGAGGAAGGTCATCGAATCCACCGCTACCGTCACCACGTTGCAGCGGCTATGTCTGACCGCTACAATCGCGGCAGCCTCGTCCACCAGCTTCATGATGATGCCGCCGTGAACGTTGCCCTGCGGGTTGGCGTCGCTGGGTAGCATGACCTGGCTGATGGTGACCCTCGAATCCCGCATTCGCTTTGCCCGTTCTCTCATTGTCTATCGTCCCTGGAGGCATTATACCACATCATGATCACCGAGGCTGATCCCGCGTGGAGAGCGCATTACTGCGGGAGGAGTTCCAACTGATCTGCGCACTTTCCTTCATACTTTCTTCATAGAGTGCTAACAGTCGCTTCATAATCGGCTGGTATAATTAGGGCGAGAAAGAAAGATAGATGGAGGTACCAATGCTCAACAAAGCCAAGCTCAATTTCTTCGTGGATGCGATCATCCTGGTCGCGTTCATTGCGGTGGCCCTTGCAAGTGTGATCCTGGTGGCCATGCCGCATGAGGGATTCCGTGGTGGGCGCAATCCGGCCTACTACGAGACGGTGCTGTTCCTGACCCGAAGCGACTGGAACGATATCCACGTTTGGGCCGGCGTGGCGCTGATGGTAGGGATTGTCGTTCACGTAGTGCTGCACTGGAGGTGGATTGTCAGAATGCTTAGGGGATTCGTGAGAGGCGGCAGGAGCGCAGCGCCGTGGCCGGGCGAGGCTGAACCGTGCCTGGCAGTTGTGACGGATGGAGAGAACTGACGCCGGAGGCAAGACACCGGACTCCAAGCTCGCGGCCTACAGACAAAGCCCTGAACACCAGATTCGGGGCTTTCTGTTACCCTACGACGGGTCTCTCCGGAAGTCGTGGATCGTCGTCGCGGTTGTTCAATGGCAGTGGCGGTTATCGTTGTGTTCTAGCCCTTCGGATGGTATAATGGTCGTAGAATGAAGGCCACAGGGAGTGGGTTCTGGAACTGGGAACGTGGCAAGAGAAAGATGCTGTTTGCTATTCTGTCGATAGCCATGATAGGGAGCATGCTCCCTGCGTGTGGAGGAGGAGCAACACCCGCAAGTACGCCTCCGATCACGCCTGAGCCTACGATTCAGATTGCCGTGGTGCCCACAGACACGCCAAACCCCTCGTCTCCGATCCCGAGTGTCACGCCTACGGCTACGTTCACTCCTACTCCCACGGCTACGCCCACGCCCATCCCCACCCCGTTGCCAGTGCCGGAGGGGGTGATCAGCATCATGCTGCTGGGCGGGGACAGGTTGCCCGGTCAGATCAGTTGGCGCACCGACACCATGATCTATGTGCGCATCGACCCGGCTGCCAAGACCGCGGGCATGGTGTCTATTCCCCGCGACCTCTGGGTCGAGATACCAGGGCACGGATATGACAGGCTCAACACTGCTGACTACATAGGCGAGAGCGAGGGCAATCCAGGTGGGGGACCAGCGCTGCTCAATGACACGCTCTTGCTGAATCTGGGGATAGGGTTCGATCACTACGTACGAGTCAACTTCGAAGGCTTCAAGCAGATAATCGACATCTTGGGGGGAATAGACGTTGACGTGGAATGCGCTGTGGAGCTGTGGGGGGCGGATCCGGATAGGCCCGGGCCCGATAATTGGAAGCAGATAGGCTACGTGCCGGCGGGGATGCAGCACATGGATGGGCTAACTGCGCTGCGCTATGCCCAGTGCCGGTACAACACCCCTGTCTTCGATCGAGACCAAAGGCAGCAAAGGGTGCTGTTCGCCGTTCGCAATAGGGTCACGGAACTTGGCATCCCCGGTCTGCTGCCGCGCGCCTTGGAACTGCTGGTTACAATGAGGGAAATGGTGCAGACCGACCTGGGCCCGTCTGCAATCATGACTTTGGCTCAGATGATTCCAGAGATCGCTCCCTCGAATGTGAACAGGGGATACATAAACCTGACCATGGCCCCACAATGGACGTCTCCTGAAGGGGCTTGGGTGATGTTGCCAGACAGGGAGAAAATTGCGCCGGTGTTCATGGGGATGCTCAATCCGCCGCCTGAAAGGGTGAACCTGCTTGCGGAGGAAGGGGCGAAAATCGTGTTGCGCAACGGCACACCGGCCGCCGGTTGGGCTCGCCAGATAGGGGAGCGACTGAAGCTACGCGGCTTTCAGATCATGGAGGTCGGGCCCGCCGACAGAAGTGACTATGCCGAGACCCTCATCTTCAGTTATGCCGACAAGCCCTACACCGTGAGCAATCTACAAGCGTACCTGGAAGTCAAGGACGAGAATGTGCATCGCGAGCCGGGCGGCTCGAGCGAGGTTGACATCCTCGTCATTCTTGGCGACGACTTCCACACCATTTGCCCTGAGTGACCCCCTGCTGAGAGCCCGGACGAGTGATGCCACGGCTCACCAGATTGCCGGTCCCACGGAAAGCTGAGTTGGGGATCTGCCGGTTTTTGGCCCCGCATAGATAGCCGAGGGTGAACTGGTGTCGATTGTGAAGAAAGCGTCGCTCACAGCTCTACTGATCTCTTTCATCGCCACAGTCGGCCGCGGGAACGTGATCGCCACAGGTGTGACGTCGTGGCCCTCGGCAGACAGTGCGACGCCGACCCCCATGCCCATCCTCGCCCCTCTGCCACCAAGGACGATCAATATCATACTCCTGGGTACTGACCGACGGCCTCCGGATGAAGGTTGGCGCACCGACGTCATGATCCTGGTTTCCATTGACCCCCAGCGAAAGATCGCGAGCATGGTCTCTATTCCTCGCGACCTTTATGTTGCCATCCCTGGCTATGGGAAGACGCGCCTCAATCTGGTGGACGACCTGGGATTGGAGCAGCGTTATCCTGGGGGTGGCCCAGCGCTGCTCAGGGCGACCCTTGAGGACAACCTGGGCATATCCTTTGACCATTACATACGCATTGACTTCGAAGGTTTCATACAGATGGTAGACGCCCTGGGGGGCATTGATGTCGACGTGCGCTGTCCCACCGAGCTTTGGGTGCCCAAGATGAAGTTTCCAGGAGAGTACCAGTTGCTTCGCACCATTCCAGCCGGAATGCAGCATATGGATGGTGATCTCGCTCTCATCTACTGCCGTGCCCGGGCGCATACCCCGGTCTTTGACCGGGATCGAAGACAGCGAGAGGTGTTGCTGGCCATCCGCAACCGTGTTCTGGAGTTGGGCATCACCGGTTTGCTGCCAAGGCTTTTCGAACTACTGGAAGCTATGCAGCATAACGTCCAAACCGACTTGGACGCGGCAGAGATACTGGCCTTGGCACAATTGCTTCCTCAAATCCCTCCCCAGAATGTCAACCAGAGGATCATTGATCGGACCCTGGCTCCTCCGTGGATTACGCCACAGGGTGCCTGGGTCTTGCTTCCCGACAGACCGCACATCAAGGAGTTCATGGAAGGACGGCTGGCGTCACCCACGTGGGAAGAAAGCATCCTGGCTGAGGAAGCCGTCAGACTCGCGGTTGACAACGGCACCACGATCGAGGGTTTCTCTTTCCAGATGGCGGACCGTCTCAGGTCACGGGGGTATCACGTGGTTGGGGTGGGGAAGGCTGCCGCGCTTGACCACGTAGAAACCACGATTGTTAGCTACACCGGAGATAGCTTCACCCTGGAGCGTCTGCGCCAGTATCTCGATGTCAGTGAGGAGGACATCCTGTATGAGCCGGACTGGTTGAGCACGGTCGGTATCAGTGTCATTCTGGGCAGTGATGCGCAACCGTCATGTCGCTGATGGGCAGGTAAGGTAACGCATGGGATCGAAGGACTGGCGAGAACGGTATCGGCGCAAGCTGACTACTGCATCGGAGGCTTTGAGACTTGTCAGGCGGGGCTGCTCTGTCTTCATCGGCTCCGGCGCTGCGGTTCCCCAGCTTCTGGTGGAGGAGCTTTGCAAGAGGTCGGCGCAACTGTCAAATATCAGGCTGATCCATAGCCTGACCGTAGCCCTGACGCCTCGCGGCGACTCCGAGTACGGGGAGGGTTTTCGGCATGATGCGTTCTTCATCGGATCGGAAGTGAGAGATGCTGTGTCCCAAGGGCGAGCCGACTATACTCCCGTTTTCCTCTCCGAGGTACCAGGCCTCTTCGCTTCGCGGAGCGTGTATCTTGACGTCGCCCTGATTCAGGTGACCCCGCCTGACGAAAAAGGCTTGTGCAGTTATGGGGTCTCGGTAGATGTCGTGAAGGCCGCTGCGGAGAGTGCCCGGTATGTGATCGCAGAGGTGAACCCTCGCATGCCCAGAACTCTGGGGGACAGTTTCATCCATGTGGATCAGATAGATGCCCTGGTGGAACATGATGCACCCCTTCCCGAGCAGCGATTCGCGCCGCCAGACGAGGTGTCATTGAAAACCGCGCGGAATGTGGCTAGCCTGGTGGAAGATGGGGCGACGCTACAGATGGGCATCGGTAGGATCGCGCGCAGTGTGCCGCAGTTCCTGGGGGAGAAGAAGGACCTGGGCGTGCACACAGAACTGGTCTCCGACTGGATCGTCGATCTGATCCAGAAGGCAGTGGTTACCAATGCCAGGAAGACGCTGAACCGGGGAAAAGTGGTTACCAGTTTCTGTCTGGGCAGTAGGCGTCTGTACGATTTCGTCCACAACAACCCTGCGTTTGAATTCCGTCCCTGTGATTATACCAACGACCCCTCCGTGATCGGGCAGCACGAGAAAATGACCGCCATCAACTCCGCCCTGGAGATAGACCTGACTGGTCAGGTGTGTTCAGACTCTCTGGGACAGGTCTTCTACAGCGGGCTTGGGGGGCAGGTGGACTTCATTCGAGGTGCAGCCGCTGCGAAGGGCGGCAAACCGATCATCGCCTTGCCTTCCACGGCTGCGGGTGGCGTCATGTCCCGTATCGTCCCTTCCCTGTCCAAAGGGGCGGGCGTGATGATTACCAGGGGAGATATTCATTATGTGGTTACCGAGTATGGCATAGTGTACCTGCACGGGAAGAACGTGCGTGAACGTGCGCTGGCGTTGATCAGCATAGCCCATCCCAAGTTCCGTGCCCAGTTGTTGGAAGAGGCCAAGGAGAACCTGTATGTCTACGGAGACCAACTGATACCTGTCGGTATCTATCCGTGCGACCTGGAGACGACCGTCACCTTCAGGGGGGAGAGAATCTTCTTCCGGCCCATCAAGGCCACGGACGAATCGATGATGCAGGACTTCTTCTACAGTCTCTCCGATCGCACCGTCTACCAGCGGTATTTCAGCGTCTTGAAGGCTATGCCTCATCAGACCGTCCAAACAATGACCACCATAGACTACGAGCAGCAGATGGCCATAGTCGGCTTGGCGCGGAGCGAAGGGCGCGAGAGGATAATCGCCGTCGGCAGGTATGGTCTGGTGAGAGAACCCTCGGGTCTGGCTGAGATGGCCTTCACCGTGCGCGACGATTGGCAGAACATAGGGATTGGAACTTATCTGCTTCGGTACCTGGCTCAGATCGCCAAGCAACGCAGGGTCAGCGCCTTCACCGCTGAGATCCTTGAAACCAATGGGCCGATGCTCAGTATCTTGCAGAAGGCCGACTACCCCGTGGAGTCTGTACACGACGAGGGGGTCTACATCGCTACCATGAGGCTTCAAGGGCATGGCTAGGATCCTGATTGTGGACGATGATCCGGATTTCGTGCGCATCACTAGGCGGGTTCTCGAAGCTCAAGAGTATCAAGTAGGCTCGGCAGTAGATAGCGTCGACGCGCTGGAGGCCATGCACCATGAAAGGCCGGACCTCGTATTGCTGGACATCATGCTCTCCTACGACACCGAGGGTCTCGAACTGAGAGAGCGAATGCTGTGGATCCCTCAACTGCGAGATATTCCCGTTATTATGGTCACCGTCATTCCTGTAGCTGATAGTCCTGACGGGTACAGAGGGACGGTTCCTTGGCTCACCAAGCCGGTGGACTCCGAGGCCCTTCTGGACACAGTGGCCGACACCATACTCAGGAGCGCCTTCATCTACTCACCCCTCCTCGCCGATTATGATCACGGAGAGGAGCATCCCCTTCAGCCTCAAAGAGCCCGGGAAACGGTAGCACTATGCCACAAGTTCACTCTCCTGGACAAGCCCTGGATCAGCGTCTTGGAGCCGCGCCCGGCTGCTCCCCCAAAGCTGGCCCTTTTTCACACCTGGGATTACCTGGCGGCTCTGGAAGGGGCCAATGATGGTACTTTCGAAGAGAAGCTGATCGAATTCGGTCTGGGCACGGTGGATTGCCCGGTCTTTCCTGGGGTTTATGACTACTCGGTACTGGTCACCGGGGGCACGCTCCTGGCCGCGAATCTGGTGGAGGAACGAAGGTATGACCTCGCCTTCAACCTTGCGGGAGGCTTTCATCATGCTCAACGGAGGAATGCGGAGGGCTTCTGCTACATCAACGACATAGTCATCGCCATCATGGACCTCTTGGGTAGGGGGCATCGCATAGCTTACGTGGACATAGACGCCCATCACGGCGACGGCGTGCAGGCGGCTTTCTACGAGGATGACCGGGTGCTGACCATCTCCCTCCACGAGAGTGGGAAGACGCTGTTTCCCTGGTCAGGTTTTGAGACCGAGATCGGTCTGGGCGCCGGCAGGGGATACAAC
>JAUWLF010000045.1 GCA_030613785.1 Chloroflexota bacterium
GTTCCTGGTCAGCGACGTTGCCCTCAGCTTCATCAGAAAGGCGAAGGACCTGCAGGTCGCGCCTGCCGAACTCAGCGAGCTGTGCGACAACTCACCAGCTTCGCATTCGCTGGTGGAGATGGGATGCGCGATCTACGCCGACTACGAGCGTGCACTGGCATATCGTGGCGCCGTGGACTTCGATTCTCTCATCCAACTGGCGCTGCGCGCCTTGGAGTTGGACCGAGAGTACCTCGAAAGGCTCCGTCATCGCTGGCCTTTCATTCTGGAGGACGAGGCGCAGGACAGCAGCCGCTTGCAAGAGGAGATTCTGAAGCTCCTCGTGGGACCGGGTGGCAATTGGGTGCGCGTCGGCGATCCCAATCAGGCCATCTACGAGACCTTCACCACGGCCAGTCCCCGGTTCCTGCGCGACTTCCTGAAGCAGGATGGTGTTGCAGCACGAGAGTTGCCCAACTCCGGGCGCTCAACGCAGAGTATCATGAACCTGGCCAACCATCTCATTGACTGGACACAGCGAGAACACCCGGTACAGAGGGTGCGACATGCTCTCTCGCCTCCGCACATCGAGCCCACGCCACCGGGCGACCCGCAACCCAATCCTGCGGATGCACCAGACAAAGTGCGATTGGTGGCCCAGAAGTTTACTCCGGCCGAGGAAGTTCGGGCCGTGGTTGACTCCTTGGCAAAGTGGTTGCCTGAGCACCAGGGCGAGACTGTGGCCGTGCTTGTGCCCCGCAACGAGCGGGGCTTCGAGGTCGTGGGCGAGCTGAAGAAGCGTGGCCTGGCACACGTGGAGCTACTGCGCAGCACCAGATCCACACGGGAGACGGCGGGGGCTTTGGGGAATGTGGTGAACTACCTGGCCGATCCCTCCTCGTCGGCGAAGCTGGCGACTGCCTACCGGGTGTGGCGGCGCGACGATCGCGAGGAACAGGAGCGAAAGGCGCGGGTTGAGAGAGTGGCCAGGTCGGTGCGCAAATGCCGGCGAGTCGAAGATTTCCTGTGGCCTATGGTGGAGCGCGATTGGCTGCGGGAGATGGAATTGGCCGACGAGGATGACAGTGTCCGTGACCAGTTGGCAGCGTTCCGCGATGTAGTCCGTCGCTGGCAGGGAGCGACCCTACTGCCCATAGACCAGCTCATCCTCACCCTGGCGCAGGACCTGTTCCACGAACCTGCCGATCTGGCCGTGGCCCACAAGTTGACCGTGGTCTTGCGCCGGGCCAGTGACAGTCACCCCGACTGGCGCCTGCCCGAACTGACGCAGGAACTGGCGGTGGTGGCCCGCAACGAGCGGCGCTTCTTGGGTCTGAGCGACGATGACATCGGGTTCGATCCGCAGCGATACAGGGGCAAGGTGGTGGTAGCCACCGTTCACAAGGCCAAGGGACTGGAGTGGGATCGGGTGCATCTGATGTCCGTGAACAACTATGACTTCCCATCTGCGCTGCCGCACGACAGTTACATCTCCGAGAGGTGGTTCGTGCGTGAGCGGCTCAATCTCGAAGCGGAGGCCTTGGCGCAGTTGCGAGCGCTTGTGTCCGGGGAAGTCGGCTATCGGGAGGGGGAGGCGACCCAGGAGGCCCGGCTGGAGTACGTGGCCGAGCGGTTGCGACTACTGTACGTGGGCATCACGCGTGCTAGGAAGGAACTGATCATCACCTGGAATACGGGGCGCCAGGGGAACCAGCAACCGGCGGTACCGTTCATCGCCTTGCAGACGTACTGGGAGGGATGTGGAGATGGCGTTGCCGGCTGATTTCCAGTTCAGTCAGAGTAGCCTCCAGGACTACGTGGACTGCCCGCGACGTTTCTACTTGCGCTACCTACGAGGCTTGGCCTGGCCGGCGCTCCAGGCTGAGCCCGCTCTGGAGCACGAGCGGCATCTTCAGCAGGGGGTGCAGTTCCATCGCCTGGTACATCAGCACGTGCTGGGTGTTCCTTCAGAGGAGTTATCAAGGGCCACCGCCGACGCGAACCTCAGCCGCTGGTGGGGGAACTACTTGGAGCACGGGCCGGCTGATCTTCCAGAAGTGCTCTATCCTGAGGCGGTCCTGTCCACCCCGCTGGGCGGGCACCGCCTGGTGGCCAAGTACGACCTCATTGCAGTGGATGTGGGGCGGCGGGTGGTCATCCTGGAGTGGAAGACCTACCGCAAGCGGCCAGGGCGAAGATGGCTGGCGGAGCGTCTCCAGACGAGGATATACCGTTACCTCCTCGTCCGGGCAGGCGCTTGCCTCAACGAGGGCCAGCCGCTTGAGTCAGAGCAGGTGGAGATGGTCTACTGGTTTGCCAACTTCCCTGATCATCCCGAGGGGTTAGCCTATGACGCGGCCCAGTACCAGGCGGATGAGGTCTATCTGACTGGGCTCATCGCGGAGATCGAGGGCTTGGAGGAAGAGGGCTTTCCTCTCACCGGGGACACAGAGCGGTGCCAGTACTGCCGCTACCGCTCCCTGTGCCGCCGTGGGATCAGGGCGGCCAACATGGAAGATGCTGGAGAAGAACTCGAACTGGACGATGAGTTGGACTTCTCTTTGGACCTGGAGCAGGTCGCGGAGATCGAGTTCTGAGGCTTTCGATGAGGGAGTGGCAAGAGCCGGAAGACGTTCAGATTCCGAAGGAACTCCAGGCTGCTATTGGAGGGCATCCCTTGGTCGCGAGGACGCTGGTGCGACGAGGGTTCACAGAGGTTGGGGAGGCCCGGGGCTTTCTCGATCCTCGCTTCTATCAGCCTGCTGCGCCCACGGATCTGCCCCACTTGATCGAGGCAGTGGAACGGGTGGAGAAAGCGATAGAGGAGGGGGAGAAGATCTGTGTCTGGGGCGACTTCGACGTAGACGGCCAGACGGCGACCACCATCCTGTTCTGCACCTTGGTGGACCTCGGGGCGGTGGTTCAGTATCATATACCTGCGCGCGCCACCGAGTCCCATGGCGTGAACCTCCCAGTGCTCGAGCAGATCATCGCTGAGAGTGTGACCCTGGTGTTGACCTGCGACACAGGAGTCACTGCTCACGAGGCCGTCGAATACGCCCAACAGCGGGGCGTGGATGTGATCATCACTGATCACCATGATCTGCCGCCAGTGCTACCCCAAGCGCGTGCGGTGGTGAACCCAAAGATGCTTTCAGACGCGCATCCACTGAGGCAGCTTCCGGGGGTCGGCTGCGCGTACAAGCTGGCGGAGGAGCTCTACGATAGGGTAGGGCGCGGTGAGGACGTGGCCCGGTACCTGGACTTGGTGGCGCTGGGGATAGTGGCCGACGTGGCGGTGCAGACCGGCGACGCTCGCTATCTGCTCCAGCGAGGGCTGGACGCTCTCCGTCACACGCAACGGCTTGGCCTCCAGGTGATGATGGAGATCGCTGATCTCAATCCAGAGTGGCTGACGGAGGAGCACATCGGTTTTGTCCTGGGACCACGTCTCAACGCCTTGGGACGGCTGGCCGATGCCAACGTCGCCGTGGAGTTTCTGACCACTAGCGATGTGGGTCGCGCCCGGATCTTGGCCCACGAACTGGAGGGTCTGAATGCGCGCCGAAAACTACTGACAGACCAGGTCTTTCAGGGGGCTGAGGCTCAAATCGAGCAGGACCCTTCGTTACTCGACTACGGTGCGCTGGTGCTGAGCCATCCGTCGTGGCCACCTGGGGTCATCGGGATCGTGGCCAGCAGGCTGGTGGAGCGGTATGGGAAGCCAACCATTCTCGTCGCCACTCCACCGGGCAAACTGGGACGGGGATCGGCTCGCTCCGTGGAAGGTTGCAACATCACTGCAGCGATCGGCAACCACGCAGAGATGCTGAGCGGTTTCGGCGGTCATCCCATGGCCGCTGGGCTGTCCATTGATCCAGAACGGATCCGTGAGTTCCGTCGAGCGCTGTCGTGTACCGTCGCCGAGATGGTTGGCGAGCCGGAAGCAAGGGTCACCCTTCAGGTGGCTGGCTACGTCTCACTTTCCGAGCTGTCCTTGGGTCTGGTGGAGGAACTGGAGCGGTTGGCTCCTTTCGGCCCTGGCAACCCACCGCTCACCTTGGCCACCAAGGGACTCGAGTTGAAGAGCTACACCTCTGTGGGTCGCAACGGGGAGCATCTTCAGCTCATCGTGGAGGACAAGGAGGGCAACGCGCAGAAGGTGATCTGGTGGCGGGGGGCGGGCTGGCCGCTGCCGGAGGGTCGCTTCGACTTGGCTTACGTCATTCGCGCCAGTGACTTCCGAGGGCAACGAGCAATGCAATTGGAGTGGGTGGACGCCCGTGCCGTTGAAGTGCCTGCCGTGGCCCTTGCTCCCGAGAGACCACCCGTTGAAGTCGTGGACTTCAGGAAGACACCTAACCCACGAAGTCTGCTGGAGGACCTGAAGATGGGGCCGGGCCTCCAGGTGTGGAGCGAGGCCGAGGCAAGGCGAGAAGTCGGCGGTCGGGACCGATATGAACTTGGTTCTTCTAAGACTCTGGTCATCTGGACCACGCCACCCGGCCCGCGTGAGTTGAGGGTCGTGCTGGACATAGTCGCGCCGGAGAAGGTCTATGTCTTTGCTGTAGATCCCGATCTGGATCATCCGGAGGGATTCCTGAGGCGCTTGGCCGGCCTGATCAAGCACGCGCTGCGTTCCAGTGAGGGCCGGGTCAGCGTTTCTGCCCTGGCTGCCGCCACGGCGCAGAGGGAAGCGACTGTGAGGGTGGGAGTGGCCTGGCTGGCTTCTGGCGGGCAGATCGTTGTCCTTGGTGAAGGCGGGAATGAGCTGAAGCTGGCCGCAGATGACCAGAAGGCTAGTGCAGATCTGAAAGAAGTTGCCACTCAGCTCAAGATGTTACTCGGTGAGACAGCAGCCTATCGTGCGCATTTCGACCGGGCTCCTAGCGAGTCGCTGTTTGAGGACAAGGAGTAGCTTGTATGGCGCAAAAAGATATGGTAAAATGACTGGACTGAGAGGCGAGGAATTGCTGAAGGGCGAAGGGAGGTGGCCGTGTCGCGAAACGGGATCACGAGCATAGGTCGGGAGGCGATGATTGCCGGTGTGGTCTGTCTGGTCGTGGGGTGCCTGATCGGGTGGGTGGTGCTCGGCTGGGTCATCTGGCCTGTCAGTTGGACCAATGCTGACCCCTATGATCTACGACCGGAAGAGAAAGCGGTGTACGTCAGCATGGTTGCCTATTCCTACAGCCTCAACGAAGATGGGGAATGGGTCCGTCAGCGTATGGCTGGCTTTGACGAGCAGGAGGTCAGCGAGATCCTGACCACCCTCATTGAAGAGCGCGAAGCCGCAGGCGACGCCGAGGGGAAGCGGCGGTTGCAGTATTTGGCCCTGGCACTGGAGATCTCCGCGGCGACTGCAATACCAAGCCCCGAAGCGACACCCCAACCCTCGACCGGAGGGATCGCGTCCTTCGTGCGCGCCATGTTGCCTATCTGCGGGGTCTTGGTCCTCCTCCTCTTGATCGTAGCTTTGATCGCCATAATCGTTTTCCGATTGCTACAGCGACGATCTTCGAGGGTTCCTGCTGAGATGCCCGGCGAAGGACTGCTTGCTGCCGAAGCGCCTGTAGAGGCGGCTCTCGGGCAATTCGTGACCACGTACAACTTCGGCGATGATGGGTACGACACGTCGTTCAATATCGAGACGCCTGGCCCCGATGGTGAGTTCTATGGAGCTTGTGGTGTAGGGTTCTCGGAGGTCGTAGGTGAGGGCAGCCCGGACAAGATAGTGGCCTTTGAGATATGGCTGTTCGACAAGACCGATCTCGACAACGTCCAGACCGTCACCAAGGTCCTGATGAGCGAATTCGCCTACCACAACGATGTCCTGAGGGCCAAGATGAGGGACCGGGGCGACGCGATCTTGGCCGAAGAAGGTCAGACTATCGTGATCGATGCTGTTGGCCTGCAACTGAGTGCTAGGATCGTTGATTTCGTGTACGGCACTGATCCTTCTCTGCCGCCCGATAGCTACTTCGAGACCTTGACGACCGAACTTGTCCCCATGTTCAAGAGCTGAGGGGAATCGTGTCCCTTGATGGCGGATTGTGACTACCGATTCTCCTCAAGGCGAGCCTCAGCAGTCGCGCTGGTTGGGTGGCACCAGGACGGGGGTAGTAACTCGGACCCGATACGCCATGTGGGCCGAACGAGACCGAAGAGACTTGGACCTACTCTCCGGAGGCAGCACAACTGAGATTGTGATGCCTCCGTTGGTTTACTGGGTGAAAGGATGGTAGCAGCAGGAGGGTCGAAGTGCAAGAGGTGATCATGCCCAAACTAGGGCTGACCATGGAGGAAGGCACCATCGTCCGCTGGCTGAAAGCGGAAGGCGATGAGGTAGAGAAGGAAGACGTACTCTTCGAGGTCCAGACGGACAAGGTGGTCATGGAGGTGGAATCTCCAGCTTCGGGCATACTGGTCAGGATATTAGTGCGCGAGGATGAGACTGTGCCCATCGCCTACGTGGTGGCTTACATAGGTGGGCCTGGCGAGGAGGTGCCGGAGACTCTTCCCGAACTCGCCGCAGTGGAGGCGGTGGAGCCGATGGACAAGCCTTGTGAGAGCGAGGAAACGGCCGAGGCGATCGCAGCCACTCCGGCGGCCAGAAGGCTGGCTCGAGACAAAGGCGTAGACCTGGCTGGATTGTCGGGGAGCGGCAAGGATGGCATGATCGTGAAGAAGGATGTCGTGGCCGCCGCAGAACGCGGTCACACGCGAGCGGTCGAAGTTGAGGCCCCTGCGGTGAAGCCAAAGGCGTCTCCGGCGGCCCGACGAGTCGCCCGGGAGCATGGGGTCACGCTGCGAGTAGTGCCAGGCTCGGGACCGGAGGGCCGCATTGTGGAGCAAGATGTCCTGGATTTCGTGGCTGGACGGAGGAAGGCAGGTGAGTTGCAAGGCGAGACCGTCCCCTTGCATCCGATCCACAAGCTGATGGCGGAGCGGATGAGCCAGAGTTTCGCAGCGGCACCTCACTTCTATCTAGGAGTGAAGGTCAAGGCCACAGCTCTGGTGGACCTCCGGGAGAGTTTGCTGCCCATCTGTGAGGAGAAATCCCAGGTGCGCCTGACCTTCAGCGATTTGCTGCTCAAGCTTCTGGCGGAAACGCTCCGTGACCATCCTCTGGCTAACGCGAAGTGGGAGGATGGGGGGGTTCGCGTGTTCCGCGAAATCAACGTGGGACTCGCCATTGCTATCGATGAGGGGTTGGTCGTTCCGGTAATAAGGGGCGCAGACCGGCTCAGTCTCACTGAGATAGCTGTGGCCCGAAGGGCACTGGCGGAAAAGGCACAAGCGGGCAGGCTCGCTCTCGATGAGGTCACTGGGGGCACTTTCACCCTCACCAATCTGGGGATGCTGGGAGTCGATGTTTTCCAAGCCATAATCAATCCACCTCAGAGCGCCATTCTGGCCACTGGTCGCATTGCTGACCGGCCCGTTGTGGAGAACGGCGAGGTGGTAGCCAGGCCCACGATCTACCTCACCTTGTCGGTGGATCATCGGGTCTTGGACGGGGCAACCGCTGCCAGATTCCTGCAAGACCTACAGGCGCTGATCGAAGATCCATACGGGTTCTTGCTGAGGGAAGTGGTCTAGCGAAGGGTGGGGATGCCAACGACCCCGGGGACGTGATAGGAGAAGTGGTTTGATGCTCTTCGCACCGCGGCGCAAGGAACTGTGGGAGGTCACCCGAACGCTGGTCAACGCCGCCATGGGGCGCGAGAAGGCCGATGTGGTCGTTCGTGGAGGTCGCTTGGTGAATGTCCACACGGCGGAGATCCAGGAGGGCGTTGACGTAGCCATCAAGGACGGTCGCGTGGTCTTGGTTGGCCGGGTGGACCATACCGTCGGTGAAGCGACGCGCATCATGGACGCCACGGGCTACTACTTGCTCCCTGGGTTGGTGGAAGGCCACGTGCACATCGAGAGCAGCATGATCACTCCCACCCAGTTCGCGCGTGCCGTGGTGCCTCAGGGTACGACCACCGTGTTCATTGATAACCACGAACTGGCCAACGTCCTCGGAATGGGGGGCGTCAAGCAGATGATGGAGGAAGCTCGGAGCTTGCCTTTGAGAATCTACCTGGCTGTACCCTCTTGCGTGCCGGCGTTGCCGGGCTTCGAGGATGCCGGGACGGTCATCGGCCCAGCGGAGATAGAGGAGGCTATGGGTTGGGATCACGTGGCCGGGCTAGGGGAGATGATGAACATGCCTGGCGTGCTGGCCGCCGACGAGACGGTTCACGCCATGCTGCGGGCGACCCTCAAAGCAGGGAAGGTGGTCACGGGACACTACTCCATTCCTGAGATCGAGCAGGGCCTTCAGGCTTTCATCGCCTCCGGCATCAGCTCTTGCCATGAATCTACACGCAAAGAGGATGCCCTGGCCAAGCTGCGGCTGGGGATGTACGTCATGCTACGAGAGGGATCGGCCTGGCACGACTTGAAAGAGACCATCCGCGCCATCACCGAGACAGACATAGACAGCCGGCATGCAATGATGGTCACCGACGACACTCATCCTGACACGCTGATCAACGTGGGCCACATGAACCACGTGGTCAGGCGTGCTATCGAGGAAGGTCTGGAACCGGTGCGGGCCGTCCAGATGGCCACTGTCAACGTGGCGGAATACTTCCACCTGGGGTACGACTTGGGAAGCATCAGTCCAGGCAAGTGCGCTGACATCATTTTCGTGCGGGACCTGGACGAGATGCAGGTCGACAAGGTCCTAGTGGATGGTCTGCTCGTGGCCGAGGGAGGGAGGCTGCTGGTTGAGTTGCCACAGTTTGCCTACCCAACCTCCGCGCTGCATTCGGTGCGGCTGGCCCGGCCCCTGACGGAGGAGGATTTCGTGATCCAAGCCCCAGGTGGCGGAAGCAGGGTCACAGTGCGTGTCATCGAGGTGGTGGGAGGGCAAGTTGCGACTCGCCATTTGCAGGTGGACCGGCCTGTGGTGGACGGAAGGGTGGCCACATCGGTGCACGATGATCTCTCAAAGGTGGCCTCGGTGGAGAGACACCGAGCCACTGGGCAAATCGGTCTGGGGTTCGTGAAGGGGTTCCATCTCCAGGCCGGGGCGGTGGCTTCCACGGTCGCCCACGATAGTCACAACCTGCTCATCGTGGGCACCAACGAGGCCGACATGGCCTTCGCAGGCAATAAGCTGGCGGAGATCGGCGGGGGCATGCTGGCGGTGCGGCACGGAGAGGTACTAGCGTTGGTGTCGTTGCCCATTGGAGGTCTGATGTCGCAGGAGCCTGTGGAGGTGGTCAACGAGCAAGTGCAGGCGCTGGCTCAGGCCTGGAAGGAACTCGGCTGTGACTTGGTCTCTCCGTTCATGACCATGTCCATTCTGGCTCTGCCCGTCATTCCTGAGCTGCGTATCACCAACAGAGGTTTGGTGGACACCGTCGAGTTCACTCCTGTACAGATCGTCGTATGACGGCGTCGGCTGTGGTGGTGAGCCTGGCAACTGACGCGGTGATGGCCCTAGCCAAGGACTTCTTGGTTTGCGTGGGGCTCTTGTGAAAGGAGCAGCCAGTGCCTCTTGGTGCCCATGTCTCCATTGCTGGCGGCGTGGATAAGGCTATCCTCCGAGGCCATGAAGTGGGTTGCGACACGATCCAGATCTTCACCAGGAGCCCTCGGCAATGGCGACCGCGAGTCTTGAAGGATGAGGAGATCCTCCGCTTCCGGCAGAATCAGAAGGAGACGGGCGTTGAGCCCGTGGTTGCCCACGATTGCTATCTTGTCAACCTGGGATCCCCTGACGAGGAACTGTGGCAGAAGTCGGTGGGGGTATTCGTTGAGGAGTTAGGGCATTGCAGGGCGCTGGACATCCCCTATCTCGTGATTCATCCTGGCTCTCATGTGGGTGCGGGGGAGGATTTCGGTTTGCAGCACATCGCCCAGGCGCTGGACGAGGCTCGTGTCCTCACTGAGGGATACGAGGTCGAGGTCCTGCTGGAGAACACCGCGGGGCAGGGCACCAATCTAGGATATGACTTCGAGCAGTTGGCACGGCTGTTCGACTTGGTGGCGAATGACAGTTGGTTGGGGGCTTGCTTCGATACCTGTCACGCTTTTGCCGCCGGGTATGAATTGAGGACGCGGGAAGGATACGAGGCTACGTTCAAGGAGTTCGATGAATTGATAGGCCTCGAGCGCATCAAGTTCATGCACCTCAACGATGCCAAGGGTGATCTGGGGGGGCGCCTTGATCGCCATGAGCACATCGGCCGGGGGGAGCTGGGACTGGAGCCCTTCCGCATGTTGCTGAACGACAAGCGTTTTCGGCATCTCCCGATGGTGCTGGAGACGCCGAAAGGGCCGGATCTCCAAGAAGACAGAGAGAACTTGAGGGTGCTGCGCGGCCTCATCTTGGCTAGGCCTTAAGACGGGATGTGGGCTAGGAAGGAGAGGTTTTATGTCACGATCAAGAAAGAGGGGGCGGCTGGTGGTCGTGGGCGGCGTGGCGGCGGGGATGAGTGCCGCGGCTCGGGCCCGACGAATGGATCGGGAACTGGAGATTGTGGCTTTCGAAAAGACAGGCTACGTCTCGTACGGGTCCTGCGGCCTGCCCTATCTTATAGCCGGCATAGTCAAAGACGCGGGAGATTTGATCGCCAGGACGCCGGAGGAGTTTGCCAAGCAGGGTATCGAGGCTCGCACTCATCACGAGGTACTGAGCATAGACACGGCAAACAAGACGGTCACCGTAAGGGACCTGGAACAGGGACGAGATCTCACCGTTGACTACGACAGGCTGGTCATCGCCACAGGTGGGAGCGCGATTCGGCCCCCCATCCCCGGTGCGGATCTGGAAGGTGTCTTCGTGCTCCGAAACGTGGAGGACGGAATTGCGGTCAGGGACTTCATCGCCCACGAGGAGCCTCGTTGTGCCGTGATTGTCGGTGCTGGTTACATCGGAGTGGAAGCCGCTGAGGCCTTGGTGGAGCGGGGGCTGGAGACTACGCTGTTGAGCAGGCCAGCACAGATACTCGGTAACTTCGATCCGGACATCGCATTGGTCATGCAAGACGAACTGGAGCGCAATGGCGTCGAGGTCTCAGTGGACGACGCCGCCCAGAGCATAGAAGGAGACAGTACAGGGCGAGCACGCGCGGTAGAGTCGGCCAAGGGTCAGCACGAAACTGACCTCGTATTGATTGGGGCGGGAGTGCGGGCAGAGTCTGATCTGGCCAAACAGGCGGGGATAGCGTTGGGGTTCAAGGGTGCGATCGCGGTGGACGAGAAGATGCGCACCAATGTGCCCGATGTCTATGCGGCAGGCGACTGCGCCGAGACATATCATCTACTGCAGAAGAGACCGTCCTATGTCCCGCTCGGAACCACGGCCAACAAGCAAGGTCGGGTGGCTGGGACCAACGCTGCCGGTGGAGAGGCGGTCTTCAAGGGCGTTGTTGGAACCGCCATCACCAAGGCCTTCCAAGTGGGAGTGTCTGTCACGGGCTTGACGCTGAAGGCCGCAGAGCTGTCAGGAATTCCTGCCAAGTCTGTGACCATCGAACATGGGACCAGAGCTCACTACTATCCCAGTCCTGGTCGCGTGCACATCAAGCTAGTGTGGGAGCCGGAGGATGGGAGACTACTGGGGGCGCAGATAGCCGGGCCCGTCCAGGAAGCGAAGCGCATAGATGTCTTTGCCACAGCTCTGCATCATGGACTGACGATTAGGGATCTGCAAGGCCTGGACCTCAGCTATGCTCCTCCCTTTGCTCCCGTGTGGGATCCCATCTTGGTGGCCGCCAACGTGGCGGCCAAGAGCTGAGGAGGCGGCTGTGAAGCTGACCGAGGTGCTGAGAAAGGCGGTTCGCCTGTATCCGGACAAACGGGCGGTAGTGTGTGGAGACGCTTCCTGGACCTATGCCGAGTTTGCCCAACGGGTGAACCGTCTATCACAAGCTCTGCTCTCACTCGGAGTGGAGAAGGGCGACCGAGTGGCCATCCTGCACCACAACTGCCATCGCTATCTGGAATGCTACTTCGGCGTGATGCAGATAGGCGCGGTTCTGGTGCCGATGAATTACCGGCTCACCTCATTCGATTGGCTTGACATAATCAATGACTCGGGGGCGAGGTTGCTCGTCGCCGACACCGCCTTTGCTGAGGGCATAGACTCCGTTGTGGATTCATCGAGGGAGAGATGTCGCGTCGTGTGGAGTGGTGATGCCAAGAAAGGTGGGCCAGATCGGTCTTTTGACATGGATTATGAGCGGCTGCTGAAGGATGCGAGCGGGGAGCCTGCCCCGACCCCGGATATCGAAGAGGATGACATTGCACAGGTGTACTATACCAGCGGAACCACAGGCAGGGGGAAAGGGGTGGTACTGAGCCATCGCAACGTCTACATGCACGCTCTGGGAACCATCGCCGAATTCAAGCTCAGTGATATGGATGTTTGGATTCATGCCGCGCCGCTCTTCCATCTCGCGGATGGCTGGGCTACGTGGTCCATCACCTGGGTGGGCGGAGTCCACGTGGTAGTGTCTGAGTTCCGCGAACAGGCAGTGCTGGAGGCGATGGAGAGGGAGGGGGTGACTATCACCAATATGATACCGACGATGTTGAACGCTCTGGTGAACTACCCCGAGGTGGATCGCTACGACTACTCCAGCCTGCGACTGCTTCTCAGCGGCGGGGCTCCTATCGCTGAGAAGCTGGTAGAGCGCATCATGGAGACCTTCGGCTGCGACTATGTCCAGACCTATGGCATGACGGAGACCAGTCCCTATCTCACCGTGTCTACCTTGAAGGATCACCTGCAGGGGCTGAGTCAGGAAGAGCAGATGCGGTTCCGAGCCAGCACTGGACGCGAGTTCATCACGATTGAGCTGAGGGTGGTGAACGCAGACGGAGACGATGTGACGCCAGATGGTCAGGAGGTGGGGGAAATCGTCGTTCGTGGCGACAGCGTGACACGGGGGTACTGGAACTTGCCGGAAGTTACCGAGGAGGCTATCAAGGATGGCTGGCTGTACACGGGGGACATGGCGGTCATAGATGAGGAAGGATACGTGACCATCGTCGATCGCCAGCGCGACATGATCATCACCGGCGGGGAGAACGTATACTCCATCGAGGTCGAGAACGTGCTATACTCGCACCCTGCGATTCTGGAGGCGGCGGTGATAGGTGTCCCAGATGAGAAGTGGGGCGAGGCGGTCACCGCCATAGTCGTGCTGAAGGCGGAGACGGAAGCGAGCGAGGAGCAGATCATACAATTCTGCAAGGAGAGGATGGCGCACTTTAAAGCGCCCAAGTCAGTGGATTTCGTGCCAGCCTTGCCCACGACTGGGTCGGGGAAGATAGCAAAGAGCGTACTGCGGGAGGCGTATTGGAAGGGACAGGCAAGGAAGGTGCACTGAGCAAAGAGGTAGTTTTCCGTGACCGACTAGGCACGGCGCGCGACGGGGGCGTCCATAGGAGGCGGATCAGAACGTCGTCGGGCCGCGCCGAGTTGTGTGTTTCATTCTCCCCTTTCCGATATCTCCTTCAGCACAGCATCCACAAGCTTGGCCAGACTGGCTCTCAGGGCGGAGGAAAGCTCGGTGCTCCAATCCATGGACTTCGGTTGGATACCGTAGATGACGACGGGGGGTAGGGGCTGGCCAAGATAGGTGGCCAATTCCAGGACCTTCAATACCTCGGTTTGATGAAGGGAAAGGGGGAGGGCTTGAGGTTGGGATGCGACCTCATCTGGGGTGAAACGGAAGACGGTTCCCGGTTCTGCTCCCGCCTCCACGGCATCGATGATGATCACCCGCTCGTACCCTCTCACCAGATCCAGGAGGTCCAGCCCTGCTGTGCCACCGTCAATCAGGTCCACGTGAGGCGGCAGCGGTCGCTTGTCCAATTCGCGAATGGCATGGATCCCGACTCCCTCATCTCCCAACAGTATGTTGCCTACACCGAGAATAAGGGTCCGTCCTTCTGATCTTTCTTCCATCTACTTGAGACCTCCGAGGTCTTGGAGACCTCGGAGGTCTGATTGAACCAGAATCTGTCTGTACCCTGTCCCTCAATCTTACGCCTGTACCTCTCCGGACATCAGACGTCTGGCGGCCTTGGCGCAGTTCTTGAGCAACCAGGCTATAGTCAGCGGTCCTACCCCGCCGGGCACGGGGGTGATGGCCGACGCCACTTCCTTCACTTCGTCGAAGGCCACGTCGCCGCCCCAGCGCCAGCCTCTCTCCGTGCTGGGATCATCCACCTGAGTGATGCCCACGTCTACGACCACGGCGCCAGGTTTGACCATGTCCGCCTTGATCAATCCAGGGACACCCACGGCAGCCACAAGGATGTCGGCGCGGCTGGTCTCAGCAGCGAGATCACGAGTACGTGTGTGACAGATAGTGGGGGTGGCGTGCTCGCGAACGCAGAGCATGTAGAATGGCTTGCCCACGATATTGCTGCGGCCCACAATGGTCACATTCTGCCCATAGACTGGGTGGTCTTCCCTGTTTAGCATGTCGATGATGCCCGAAGGCGTGGCAGGCACCAGGCAGTCTTCACCCAGGGACAGTAACCCAATATTGAAGGGGTTAAGCCCGTCCACGTCCTTGGCCGGCGATATGCGTCGCTGAAGGGCCTTCTCGTCGACCTGATCAGGCACGGGGAGTTGTACGAAAAGACCGTGTACCGTTTCATCCGCGTTCAGCCTGTCTATCAGGTCCAGCACCTCTTCGGTAGTGACCGTCGAGGGCAGGTGATGGGTCTGAGATCGAATACCCACCTTCTCTGAGGCACGGCCTTTGTTGCGCACGTATATCGCACTGGCCGGGTTCTCTCCTACTAGGATGACCTCCAGGCCGGGCTGCTTCCCATACTTGGAAGTCAGTTCTGCAACTTCCTCCTTGACCTCCTCCCGAACCTGTGCAGCAATCGCTTTCCCATCTATTACTTTGGCTGTCATAAGCTCCATCCTCCTTATTCTATTCGCTCTTTCGTTTCTGTGCTCTAGGCAGCAGCCTCTTCTCCTCCAGAAGGCTGTGAGGGCTAACTATGTTCTTGTCTAGGGCCAACTCCTTGTTTGGCAGCCCAAAGGCCAGGCCCATCAATTGCGTGATGTATAAGATGGGCATACTGTAGTCTAGTTCCAGTTGACTTTGCCGCGCATCCAGGTTCATGTGGCAGAGGGGACAGGAGACCACAACAGCTTCGGCCCCCACCGCCTTGGCGTCATCGAGGATCTTGGTGGTCAAATGCAGGGCCAGTTCCGTTTCCGTCATGGACAGCGTGGCCCCGCAGCATTCGGTCTTGTATGACCAGTCGAGGGTCTCGGCGCCCAAGGCCTGCACCAGGCGATCCAGCGTCATCGGGTATTCTATATGGGTGGCCTGGGTCACCTTTGGCGGACGAGTATAGACGCATCCATAGTAGCACACTACCTTCAATCCGTCCAGAGGCCTCTCGACTCTTTGAGCTATGGCGGGAAGACCTACGGTCTCAGTCAGTACATCAACTACATATCGCACATCCAGTTTGCCCTGGTATTCATAGCCGAGCTCTTCATCCACTCGCTTTCTAAGCTCGGGTTCATTAGCTACATCGTGCAGCGCCCACTTGAAGCGCGAGAAGCATCCCAGGCACGCCACCATTGCCTCATCGAACCCTTTGCGTTCGATGAGCGCCAGGTTCTTCATGGCCATCAATGTTGACAAGAAGTGATCCGTGGCATGGGCCGGCGTGCTACCACAGCAGACCCAGCCTTTGGGTTCCACCAAATCAATGCCCAGTTCTCCAAATACGGATCCTATGGAGGTGTTCAACTCCACAGCAGTGGAATGCAGGGAGCAGCCGGGGTAGTAGGCCATTTGATCAGGTTGCACCTTCCTAGGCTTGATGCGCCTGGGATATGATGTGCGACTTGGTATCAGGCTGAACTTCCCCTTACGCAACATGGCTATGCCCATAGGCAAGTCCTTGAACGGATCGCCTTTGCGGAGACCCAGTTCAGCAGCCAGGCCCAATTCATAAGTGCGACCCAAGAGGCGCACATCTCTCAGGAAGATGTTGTAGAGCAACGGGATGCTGGAGACTCCGGGATCGATGCCTCTGTCCTGGCTGATGGCCTTCAGTTCGTCCATCATACGAACCAGGTCCAGTCCCTGCGGGCAACGCGTGCTGCAGGCTTGACAGGAACTGCACAGCCAGATGGTTTTGGACCGAAGCACCACCTCATCCTTGCCGAGCTGGAGGTATCGCATCACCTGGCTGGGTGTGAGGTCAAAGTGCTCCGACAGCGGGCAACCGCTGCTGCATCTGATGCATTGGTAGCAGGAATAGACGTTCTCTCCACATCGTTCTTGGAGGATCTGAGCCAAGTTCCTTTGTTTGAGCTGCACGTCAGTTGCAGTCATCCCCCGTCTTCCCTCAGGCGCAGTATGGGGCTGAGAGCGTTCTACAAACCGGCCTCCGTCAGAAGGTCGGGCACCCACTTCTCCCAGCCCAGAGCCATGATGTGGACACCCTGACAAAGGTCTTTCATCCCTCTGACAAGTTCACCTGCTATTTCGATGCTTGTTGCTACCCTGTCTGTCGACTCATCCATCTTGTCAATAAGATCGTCCGGCACGTAAACGCCGGCCACATTTCGGTTCATGAAGCGCGCCATACCAGCGGACTTCAAGAGAATGATCCCCCCCAGCACAGGCACATCGAGATGGTCAATCTGTTTCATGAACTTGGCGAACTGGTCCAGGTCATACACCGCCTGTGTTTGGAAGAACTGCGCCCCGGCCTGTAACTTGTTCTCCATCTTGATGGTCTGAGGCTCCAACGGGTCGGCCCCAGGGCTGACCACGGCTCCGATGCAGAAATCAGGGTTTCCCAACAGCTCCTTACCGGCCAGGTCTTGCCCTTCGCACAGGGTCTTCACTGTGTGTATCAGAGACACAGAATCCAGGTCGAAAACGGGTTTGGCCCCGGGATGATCTCCCAAGGACACGTAATCGCCGGTGAGGCAGAGGACGTTCTCAATGCCCAAGACTTGGGCGCTCAAGAGGTCGGATTGTAGAGCTATCCGGTTCCGATCTCGGCACGTGAGTTGGAATATCGGCTCGGCGCCCCTCTGCTTGAGAAGGTGGCTGACCGCCAAGGAGCCCAGTCGCATCACGGAGCTCTGCTGGTCGGTGACATTGAAGGCGTCCACCTTGTCCAAGAGCAGATCCACTTCCTCCAGCATCTTCGTTGTGTCCACGCCCTTTGGTGGGCCAGCCTCTGAGGTGATCACGAATCTGCCGTCAGTGAAGAGTTCGGTTAGTTTCATTTTTCCCTCTCTACTACTCCTCCACCTGCTCAACATCCCAGAAGGTCGTGGATCGGAGGGCTTTGGGAGGTTCCGCCCTGGCATAGTCCTGGGGAACATGGATCTCCCTCAGCTTGTCAAGACGATGTAGTTTCTTGAGGCGCTCGTATATCAGTATCCAGCCGCAGGGACGGACATCGGGCTGGTGTTCGCATCTGCCGTCTCGGGCGCCTCCACACGGGCCATTGATCAGACTCTTGGTGCAGGCCGTGATAGGACAGATACCTCCCGTGTAATCTAACAGGCATGCCCCACATTCCGCGCAGCGCTCACTGCCTCGCCATTCGCCTTGCGCCCCACCCATGGAGAGTGTGTTGCAGGCGGGATGTATCACCTTGTCCACGACTGCTGCGGTGGCTTGCACTCCCACCCCACAGCACATCACCAGCAGCGAGTCACTTCCCAGGATCTGATCGCGAAAAGCCTGGAGCCCGATCTTGACAAGGGCCTTCTGGCACAAGAAGTCCAGGACAGTCCAGCCAGAGACGTTCTTGCCTGCTTGCTCCAGATCGGTTTTCATGATGAGGACTTCTTTCTCTCCGCCGGTGTGAGATGCCTCGGCGCAGCCGCGGCACCCCAAGAGGAAGATGGTGCCCTCACCCTCTAGCGAGTGCAGGATCTCTTCCAAAGGTTTTTGTTCAGAGACAAGCATTTCTTACCTTTCCTTCTTTAGTCGTCCTTGTCCGGAGAGACCAGTGGTCTGCTCGGATTCCATGGTTCAGAAGTCGGGAACGTGCGGGAGTCACTGCTCCAGGAACTTCCTCACGCGGTCGAGCAGTTCGTCAGGAGAAACTGGCTTGTCCACATAGTCGTCTGCTTCCAGCATCATCCCATCGGTGAGTGAAAACGCCGTTTCTCCCATCCGCTGGGAGAGACTGGTCAACATGATCACCGGGATTTGAGACAGCTCAGGGTCGCTCTTCAGCGCTTCACACACCTTGAAGCCATCCTGCTCTGGCATGATGATGTCGAGGATAATCAAATCAGGGTTGATCTCCTTCACCTTGCGAAGGGCTTCGTCGCCGTTGTAGGCCACGGCAACGTCGTAGGGAGCGCTCTCTAATACGATCTTCGTCGCTTCCACAAAATCAGGATCATCGTCAACGAGCAGTATCTTTGCCGGGTCAGCCATTTGCCTCCTCCAGTTCTGTCTTTCCAGTACGCGCTGTCTACTTGCTGCTCTCCAGCAGCTCCTTCACTCGATCAAGAAGATCTGTGGGCGAGATGGGCTTCTCCACATAGTCCTGGACATCCATCGCCAGACCTGTCTCTAGCTCGTAACGTCTGCGGCTCGCATCCTCCCGGACGGAAGTCAGTATCAGGATCGGGACCTTGGCGTACCTGGGGTTCTCCCTCAGTTCTCGCACCACAGCGAAGCCATCCTTCTTGGGCATCAGAAGGTCCAAGATGATCAGGTCTGGGATGTCCTGCCTCACCTTGTCCACGCACTCGACTCCGTCACGAGCCGTGTCTATCGCATAGGGCTGAGTCCCCAGAATAGTAGTGATGGCATCTAGGATGTCGGGATCGTCATCAACCACTAGCAGCTTTGGTTGTCTTTCCATGCTCTCTCTCCCGCTCAACGTCATACTATCGGTCTCGGTAAGAGCTGTGCTCTCTCCACGATCTCCGGGACTATCTCTTCCCACGCCACAGCCATGATATGTATTCCCCGGACGCCGGGGATGTCCCTTATCTGTTCTATCAGCTCGCAGGCGATGTTGACACCTTCTTCCTTGGCGGCGGAGGCGCTTTCCATCCTCTTCATAAGCTCGTCAGGGATGATCAGACCGGCCACGTACTTCTTCATGTATCGGGCCATGCCAGCCGATTTCATCGGGATCAGCCCAGCCAGGATAGACACCTGCTCGTGGAGACCTTGATCTCGCACCATTTCCATGTACTTGGCGAACCGAGGGATGTCGAAGACGGCCTGTGTCTGAATGAAGTCGGCACCGGCCGCGATCTTCTTGGCTAGTCGCATTACTCTAAACTCAAAGGGATCGGCGTAAGGGTTGGCCGCGGCACCGATGAAGATGGGCACCTCGCCAGAGATCTTGTCCCCACTCATGAACAGTCCCTCATCACGCATCGCCTTCACCATCTGCTCCAACTGGATGGAATCGATGTCATAGACATTCTTGGCGGTGGGATGGTTGCCGAACTTCTGGTGATCGCCGGACAAGCACAATAGGTTCCGAATGCCAAGAGCCACCGCGCCCAGGATGTCGCTCTGCATCGCCAATCTGTTTCTGTCGCGGGTCACCATCTGCATCACAGGATCTATGCCCATCTGCTTGAGAATAGCACACGCTGACAGGCTCGACATGCGCACGATGGCTGTCTGGTTGTCAGTAACGTTCATGGCATCACAGCAGGATTTGAGGTGTTCGGCTGTCTTGCGCACGAAGTCCCCACTGGTGCCCTTGGGAGGCCCCATTTCCGAAGTCACCGCAAAATGGCCTTCAGTGAGAACCCTTTCGAGATTGCTTCCACTCTTCATGTCCCCTCACCTGCCCAAACTAGCTTCTGTAGACATCAGTCGCCAAAGACCTTGATCCCCGCTGGTTGGCCTTTGGGTAGAGTGAAAACGAATTTCGCACCCGATTGTCCATCGGCATAGGGTGACTCAGCCCAAATCTCTCCCTGATGCGCTTCCACTATCCTCTTGACAATGGATAGGCCGAGTCCGGTTCCCTTGGCCGTGGCTCCCCCTTTGCCGCGATAGAACTGCTCGAAGATATGAGGTAGATCTTCGGGAGCAATGCCCACTCCGGTATCCACGACAGCTACTTCAATGTGGTCATCCACTTCGCGGGCTAGGAGCGTTATCGTTCCCTCTTCAGGAGTGAATTTGACACTATTGCTCAGCAGATTGGTCACCACTTGCTTCAAATGATGGGCAGAGCCGTAGATCATCGGCAGGTCAGGGGGGATGTCTGCTCTCAGATCCTGGGACTTATCAGTGGCCAGGACCTCGATATCCTCGACACACGAGGTGAGCACATTCTCCATGGAGATCATCTCCATCTCTTCGACCAATTTCCCCTTCTCGATCTGAGCCAGGTCCAGGAAGCGGTTGATGAGGTCAAAAAGCTCTTGTATTCTAATACTGCTTCTCTCGAGCATGTGCCTGTGCTGGTCGGCAAGCTCGCCTACGAACCCGCCAAGCATCACTTGAAGGTAGCTTTGCACGGCTGCCAGCGGGGTCTTCAAATCGTGGGACGCCATAGCCAGGAAGTAGGTTTTCAGTCTGTCCAAGGTCACCAGTTCCTCGTTGGCCCTCTGTAGCTCCTCGGCCTCCAACAAGAGGCGGTCTCGCAGAGCAACGGTCTCTCGCTGTCTCTTTCGCAGCTCGCCTGCGATGGCCGTGGTCAGGTAAGTGCTGATATACAGGGTGGTGGCAGAGAAGAAGAGGACAGCCAGCACGTAGGGCGTACGAAGGTAAAGATCGGGCGGCACAAGTCCCTCTAGGTGAACGTGGGGAATGATCTGGAAGTACTCAAGGCACACCATAGCAGTGAACAGACCCACCGCGAGAGTTGCCAACAAGTAGGCGAATCGGTAGGGCAGTATGATGCTGGCCAGTATGACGTGGAAGACGTAGTACAGGAACAGGGGATTCTCCACACCTCCTGTGAAGTGGATGATGGCTGTCATTGCGACAAGGTCGGCTGCGGATTGCACCCACACGTACCTTCTGACCTTCGATATGACATTGGTCGGTTCTTCGGACTCCAATCGCTCCGTATATCGCCAGAAGGCCACGTTATACAAGGCTATGACCGCCGCGCTTGCAAAGACGGGAAGCGTTGGAAACCTGATCCCGAAAGCCAGGTTTGCAACAAGCGTCATGAGAACCACGCCCGCTATGGCGATCCATCTGAAGTTGATGCCATATTGGATCCTTCGAATCGCGGTTGATTCCTCAGGAGTCTGCTCGAGGGCAACCTGACTCTGTCCCAGGAGATCGGTCAGCTTGAGTCTAGTGTCTCTCAGTCTGCTCGCGATCAGGTTGGCCAGTCCTTGTCCAATCTGGTGACCCATGTGGTGATCTATGTCCATCAGATGCTGCAGATCAGCACCATCCAGAGCGAGCACCCTGCACCTATCCACCGCGCGGGCGGACATGGTCAGAACAGCGGATTCTGCTAGCGCGGACAAAGCGAACGGTTCGCCCGAGTTCAGGGTTTCAATCGTCATCTCCCTAATCTTGTGTTCGGGCCACAAGCGCACACCCATCTCGAGCGCGACCTTGCCTTCTCGCAGGATGTAGAACTGCTCTGCTGGATCCCCTTCCCTGCAAACCAAGGCCCCAGCAACGTGGATCTCTTCCCTGCACAGGGAGGATATCTTCTCTAGCTGACTATCTGTCAGCCCTTCGAAGATACAGACCTGGCGCAGGAGTTGGATAGGGATCATGTTGTCATTACTCTCTCAAGAGCCTTGCGCCAGCGGCGCACGCCACTCGTTGCCGAGTCCGAGTCCCTATGATATGCGAAAACGTGCCAAATCCCTGCCCTTCGGTGTTATCACGTGCACCGCGCACGCCAGGCACGGGTCGAAGCTGCGCACGATGCGCACGATCTCGAAGGGGTTCTCTTCGTCCTTGATCCTGGTCCCTATTAGCGCCTGTTCTATGGGGCCTGGTTGCCCCTGATCATCCCTGGGCGAGGCGTTCCAAGTGGTGGGCACGACGCACTGGTAGTTGGCGATCTTGTGATCCTCGATCTGTATCCAATGCCCCAGGGCGCCTCGAGGCCCGCACACCAGCCCCATCCCTGATGCCTGCTCCGGAATGGTGTACTCGGTGTATACCGGCTCGCCGGGCTTGAGTTGCAGCACCCAGTCGGCCATGGAGTCTGCAACGTACTTGCACTCCAGAGCGCGGGCCGCATGGCGTCCCAGCACTGAGAAGAGAGCCTCTGGCCCAGCGTCGAAATGAGACAGGACGGGATCCACCAATCCCTTGACTGCGGCGTCTCCAGCGACATAGTTCACCACCATGCGGGCAAGTGGTCCTACCTCATACACCTTCCCGTCATATCGGGGTGACTTGATCCACGAATAGGCCCCGTCTTTTCCTGGCTGAGGGGCAGTCTCTCCCTCTCCTGGATATCTGCCAGTGCCGGAATCCTCGTACCAGGAATGCTTCACGTATTCGGTGATTTTGTTGGCTTCTACCTGTCCGAGCGTCAGATCGGTGGAGACGGTGCCAGAGTTCAAGAGCCTTGCCCTTCCAAGGTAGTCCGGGTTGGCACCGTCGAGATCAAAGACCCCATATGCAAGCAGACTGCCGCACCCAGAACCTATCTCGAAGTAGTCGGGGTAGGCCTCCGCCACAGCCAATACGTCCGGGATGTAAACACCGTCAATGAAGTCACGAATCTCGTTTACTCTCCACAGGAAGGACGTCATCTTGTCAACGGTGGGATGCTCAGTCACCCCGCCTGCTACGGTGGCGCAATTGTGGGGCATCTTGCCGCCAAAAAGGGCGGCCAGTTCGTGCGCCTTCCGTCTGATGTCCAAGGCCTCCACGTAGTGGGCCGTCGCCGCCGTGTCTGCTTCATCGGAGAGCCGGTAGTCTCCCTCGTAACGCGGCACGAAAGGCCCCAACTCACCGCGCGCGATGAAGCTCTTGATGGATTTGAGCGCGGGATTGTCGCCGTCGTAGTCAGCTACCTTGGTGACGTCTACGTAGTCCAAAGCTGCCAGGTGGTAGAAGTGCAGTACGTGGGACTGAATGTAGTTCGCGCCAAGGAGCAGATTGCGCATGATCCTGCCGTTGTCGGTGATCTTGTCAGCAATGCCGAAGGCGCTGTCCAGACACAAAATCGACGCCGTGGCGTGTACCTGGGGACACACTCCACAGATACGCTGGGTCAATTGAGAGGCGTCGCGCGGGTCTCTACCGCGCAGGATAAGCTCGAAGCCGCGAAACAACGTCCCGGTGCTTCTGGCGTCTTTGACCTCACCGTCCTCCACCATAGCTTCAACCTTGAGGTGTCCCTCGATGCGCGTGATGGGATCAATGGTTATCTTACGCATGTTCTAGTATACCCTTTCCTCATTCTGCCCCGATGTTAGGCAAGGCTTCATCGGTGATTTTCTCGTATACCGGTGCGACGACATCCGGGAAGGTTGGTTCCACACACCCTATGCAGGGTGCACCGCTACCGATGCACCAATTCACGCCGCCGTTCCAGAGACGGAGGGGACAATCGGCGTGCGTGACAGGCCCTTTGCATCCCATCTCATAGAGACAATAGGGATCGCTGAGCTTCTTGGCGAATTTCCCTACGTCGTAGTAGGCCCTTCGGGGGCAGTTGTCGTGTATTAGCGATCCATAGAAAGCTTTGGGTCGGAGGTACTCATCCAGATCCTCCTCTTTGGGGAGACCATGGAGCAGCAAGCTGGCCACGGTGCCCACGAACCAATCGGGGTGGGGCGGGCAGCCCGGCACGTTGATCAACGGCGTGCCTATCCCTTCAGCGGACAGGACCTCTTGCACACCCACTGATTCCGTGGGGTTGGGGTCTCCCGCTGGGATGCCTCCGAAGGCTGCACAGGTACCCACAGCGATGACCGCCAGGGCGTCCTGACTGAGGGACTTGACCCACGAATGCATGGAGATCTCTTTGCCGTCCTGCTCCCCGATCATCGCATAGGCACCATCGGCGCCGAGAGGTATGGAGCCTTCGACAACGAGAAGGTAAGCTCCTTTCGACTCCTTTTGTGTGCGTTCCAACTCAGCCACTGCGAGATCGCCGGCCCCAGCCATGATTGTAGGATGGAATCGGATGTTCAAGTGCTTGCCCGGGATGATCTCGTCGACAATGATGTTCCTCGCAGTCGGACTTACCGAGTTGAGTAGTGATACGGAGCAACCCGAACAGCTGCCGCCTTGCAGCCAGAGTATCGGGTATTCCTCAGTCTTGGAGTTGGGCATGTGTTACATCTCCTATTCTTGATGATTTCAATCTAGCCGCAGGTCGTCTCTCACGATGCGGCGAGGACCCCCGTCTCGGTTGGTGGACCAGTCCTTGGCGGGCACGATCTCCAGCATCTGATCCAGGCGTCCCTGAGCCTTGAGACGGTCGTAGATCAGTTGCCAGGCACAGGGGACATCTGGGTCTATCTCGCACCTGCCCTCCTGCGAGCCACCACAAGGCCCGTTCAATAGACTCTTTGCACAGCGGGCGATGGGGCAGATCCCAGCTGTACGGTACAAGATGCACTCGCCACAAGCAGCGCACCGTTCGGTCCAGAGCCCGTGCTCCTCAGGAAGGCCGAGGAAAGTGGTGTTAACCGCCGGAGCCACGCGAGCTTCAGGAAATCGCTCCACTATGGCCTGGACACCGATGCCGCAGGCCATGGAGAGGACGAGGTCATGGTTTCTGATCTCTTCCTCGATGGCGTCCAGGAACTCCCACTCGCATTGTCTTTGAATGGTGGCTTCATCGAAGACTTTCCCCTGATCATCGATTCTGGTGGTCATGCGCAGGCTGGATGCGAGGATCCCCACTTCCTTCTCTCCGCCGGCAAAGCAAACCGTTACACAGGTTCCGCATCCCAGAACGAGTATCCGCTCATGATCAGCGACCAGTTCCTTGATCTCTTCGAGCGGTTTCTGTTCGCCAACGATCATTTGTCGTTCCCGCTTTCTCGTAGGGGGCTTGGGCCTAGTTGCCTTATCCGCTCGGTCATCTCCGTGGTGAGTTCTGCGAACTCTCGACCCATCGCCGATGAGATGAAGTGCATCTCCAATCGGTCAGCTCCCAACCCGATCTGATCAAGCAGCCCCCTGGCATACTTGACTCTGCGTTCTGCCCTTAGATTACCTTCCAGGTAATGACAATCTCCGACCAGTCAACCAGCTACCATGACGCCGTCGGCTCCCTCTTCGAAGGCCTTCAGCAGGTGTAGCGTATCCAACTTGCCAGTGCAGGGCAGCTTTATCACCTTGAGGTTGGTGGGGTATTGCAGACGTAAGGAACCGGCTAAGTCAGCAGCGGCATAGGCGCAGTAGTGACAGCAGAAAGCGACGATTTGCGGCTCGAACTCAGTCACCTTTTCCCCCCATCAGATGGCTGGAACCTTCTCAAACAGGGCCTTCTCTTCCGCCAAGACCTGGGCGTCCGTGTAATGCATCAATTGGATCGCTTTGGCCGGACATTCCGCTGCGCAGATGCCACACCCTTGGCAGGCAGCCATCTCGATCTGAGCTGCTCCCAGTATTCCTCCAGCCCCCGCTAGCGAGGGGTTCATGACAGGCACGCGATAAGGGCACACACGGACGCAGGTCAGGCAACCGGTGCATTTGTCGCTATCCACTGTCGCCACCACCCCGCCTGCGCTCAACGTGTCTTGGCTCAGGATCGTCGCTGCTCGCGCCGCCGCCGCTTGAGCTTGGACGATGGATTCCTCCAGGAATTTGGGGTAATGAGCGGAGCCCGCCATGAAGATACCTTCGGTGACGAAATCCACTGGGCGCAACTTGATGTGCGCCTCCAGGAAGAAGTTGTCGAGGCCGCATGGCACTTTGAGTGTGGAGGCCAGTTCCTGTGCCCCCTCAGCGGCCACGACACCCGTGTTGAGAATCAAGAGGTCTGGGCTCACCAGCATCTCTTCTCGCAGGGCCGGCTCCCAGAACCGCACCTCAAGACGACCGTTCACCGCTACCTTGGGAAGTCTGTCGTCGTCGTAGCGCACGAAGATGATGCCCTGTTCCAGGGCTTCACGGTAGTATCGTTCCTGGAAACCGTACGTTCTGATGTCTCTGTACAGAACATAGACATTTGCTTGCGAGTTAAGCTCCTTGATCTTGAGGGCGTTCTTGATGGCTCCCGCACAGCAGATGCGGCTACAGTACTCGGTGCCGGGCCCTACACACAGGATCATCACGGCGTTCTGTATCGTGGCTATCTCTTCAGGCGCCTCCGCCGTTTTGTCTTCGAACTCCTGCTGCGTGAGGACCCTATCGTCCTGGCCATACAGGTACTCATCCCCTCGATACTCCTGGCCGCCAGTGGCCACGATAATGACGCCGTGTTCTATCGTTTTCTCCTCTCCTTTGACGCTCAGGCGCGAGGAGAAATTGCCTACGAAGCCTGAGGTATCCTTCAACTCCGTGTCCCTGTACACGGTGATCAGTTCATGACCTTTCACTTGAGCAATTAGGTCTCGCAAGTAGGCCTGGGGGTCGACACCTCCGAGAGTGTAGTGGATATGCCGCAGGTTGCCTCCCAGCTCGGCCGTTCGCTCGATCAGTCGTACGGGGAATCCTTGGTCTGCCAGAGAGAGCGCCGCGTTCATGCCAGCCAAGCCGCCACCGATGACCAGGGCTGAGTGATGGAGCGAGAGTTCCACCTTATGCAGGGGCTCAAGAAGCGCCGCCCGGGCTACAGACATGCGCACCAGTTCCTTGGCCTTCTCGGTTGCCCTATCCCAGTCGTGGGAGTGCACCCAACTGCACTGGTTGCGGATATTCGCCATCTCGAAGAGGTGTTGGTTCAGACCGGCCTGCCGGATGGTGTCCTGGAACATGGGTTCGTGTGTGTGGGGGGTGCAGGAGGCCACAACCACACGGTTGAGGTTGTGCTCTGCAATCCGTTGCCTAATTAGCTCAACGGAATCCTGCGAGCAAGTGTAGAGGTTGTCCTCAGCATGAACCACGAAGGGCAGCGTCTCTGCATATTCCGCCACAGAAGGCACATCGAGGAAGCCTCCTATGTTGGACCCGCAGTGGCACACGAAAACGCCTATGCGCGGCTTCTCTTTGGATACATCTCGCTCCGGTGGGTAGTCTTTGGCCATGGTCAAGGTGCCCCTCACGGTGGCCAGCAGGCTTTGTGCCTGACAGGCTGCCGCGCTGGCCTCGACCACAGTCTCGGGTATGTCCTTAGGCTCGACGAAGGGGCCACAGGCGAAAACCCCTGGCCGACTCGTTTCCAAGGGGTGGAATTCGAGAGTTTGACAGAAACCGTATCCATCCAGTTGGATGCCCAGAGATCGTCCCAGTTCCTTGACCTGGGGAGACATCTCCATGCCCACGGAGAGCACAACGAGATCGAAGCTGTCCTCTTTCAACTGCCCGTCATCAGTGTAGTGCCTTACGATGAGATTCTTGGACAGGGGATCCTCTTTCAAGGAAGAGATGCGACAGTACGTGTACTTGATCCCGTAGGTCTCCTGAGCCTGCCGATAGTACTCCAGATACCCTTTCCCGAAGGCCCTCATGTCCATCATAAAGACATGGATCTCAGTGTCTGGCTCATGTTCGCAGGCCATGATAGCTTCCTTGGTAGCGTACATACAGCAGACAGAGGAACAGTAGTCATGCGTTTGATCGCGTGAGCCGACACACTGCAGGAAAGCTATCTTGCGAGGCCGCTCCCCGTCCGATGGGCGCTTGACGTGACCTTCCGTCGGGCCCGAGGCGGAGAGAAGGCGCTCAAACTGGATGCTGGTCACGACGTTGGGATATCTGCCGAAGCCGAATTCCTCTGACAGTCGGGCATCATAGGCCTCGAAACCAGGAACCAGGATGACGGCACCTACATCGATCTCTCTCGTCTGTTCAACATCTTCATGGTTGATGGCTCCGGCCTGACAGATGTAGACGCAGGCCAGACATTCTGAACAGATGCCGCACTGCAGACAGCGCGCCGCTTCCGCCTGAGCCATCTCCTCGGTATATCCGAGTTCCACCTCGTCAAAACTCAGTCTACGCTCTGCGGCAGGCAGTGCTAGCATGCCGAGGCGGGCCTGGCGAGAGAACGCAAGTTCTTGCATCCTCGCCTCCGCCTCTTCAGGAGCCATCTTGACCACCGGTAGCTCAGGCTTAAGCGGTGGCAGCTCGTCGCCGCTCAGGTATCGGTGAATGGAGGCCGCCGCCCGGTGACCGTCGGCGACCGCCTCGATGACGAAGGCGGTACCGGCTACAGCGTCCCCACCGGCGAAGACCCCAGGTCGATCACACGCCAGCGTCTGTGGATCGGCGACGATGGTGCCCCAAGACGTTGTCCCGACCTGGCTGTCCTCTGGAATGAAGGAGAGACCTGCTGCCTGCCCAATGGAGAAAATCACGTTGTCCGTAGGGATCACGTGTTCGGTTTCAGGGATCGGGACGGGTCGGCGGCGCCCGCTCTCGTCAGGCTCTCCCAATTCCATTCTCACGCATTCGATGCCAGTTACTATCCCTTCTTCCTCCCCCAGGATGCGCACGGGGTTGGTGAGCAATTCAAAGCGGATGCCCTCTTCCCTGGCACTCTCGAGCTCTTCGGCACGGCAGGGCATCTCGGTCTCGGAACGACGGTAGACGATAGTGACCGCCTCTGCTCCGACTCGCAGGGCGGTTCGGGCGGCATCTATGGCCACGTCACCACCGCCGACCACGCTCACCTTCCTTCCCAGCTCGACCTCACGGCCCAGCCTCACGTCACGGAGGAATGGGATACTGATCATCGTGCCCCCCAGGTCTGCGCCGGGGATGTTCATCTTCTTCCCTTCGTGGGCACCTACAGCCAGGAAAACGGCGTCGGATCCCTCGTCTATCAGTTCCTGGAGGCTGTCTATACGCGTGTTTAGTCTCAACTCCACGCCCAGATCCAAGATGTCGTCCACTTCCCGCTGGATCAACTCTGCTGGCAGGCGGTACTCCGGCACCCCTACGCGGAGCATTCCCCCAGCCACAGGTAGGGCTTCGAAGACCGTGACACCATAGCCCAGCTTGACCAAGTCCTGCGCAGCCGTCAACCCAGCTGGCCCAGCCCCAACGATGGCGATTTGCTCTGGGCGTGTGCGCGGCACGGGTTCGACAGGTTGCCGTGGCTCGGAGTAGACCTGATCGGTGACGAAACGCTTCAGTGAAGCGATGGCGACGGGTTCATCCAGCAGACCCCGGTTACAAGCGTCCTCACAGCGGTGGTTGCAAATCCGGCCGCAGATAGCAGGAAAGGGGTTGTCCTCCTTTATGACTCGGAGAGCTTCGTCGTACCGGCCCTCTCTGATCAGCGCGATGTACCCCTGTGCTCGCTGTCCTGGGGGGCAGGCATCTCGGCAAGGCGCCATGCCCAGTTTCTCGATGGCGAAAGCGTGGGGGATGGCCTGGGGGTACAGGCGATGAGCGGCATGTCGCGTGGTGAGGCCTTCCTCGTACTCACTGGGCAAGACGATGGGACAAACATCGGCACAGTCGGCGCAGCCGGTGCATTTCTCGAGGTCAACGTAGCGGGGCTTCACTCTCAGCCTGGCGGTGAAATTGCCCGCTTCGCCCTCGATGGCACACACCTCGGTGTTGGTCAAGATCTCGATGTTGATGTGGCGCCCGACGTCCACCATCTTGGGAGACATAATGCACATGGCACAGTCGTTCGTGGGGAAGGTCTTGTCCAACTGCGCCATGTGGCCGCCGATGGCGCTCTTGCGCTCCACCAGGTACACTTTAATGCCTGCGTCGGCCAAATCGAGGGCAGCTTGCATGCCTCCGATGCCGCCACCGACAACCATCACCGCCCCGATAGGGCCGTTGCTGGGGTTCTGATCAGCCATATCGTCAACCCCACACGTAGGACAAGTTGCGAACTCGTCCTACTCATAATATTTGCAGCAAGTTCATTCTGACCGAGGTGTGAACCACTTGCATCCGGTCAGGCAATTGTCTGCACGCGGACGCGTCTAGATTTGCAGGTACCCGTCGGCATAGATGATCTTGTTCTGCAGGACTTGTACCGTCTTGTAGATTGCTGCCTGCTCGGGTTTGTCCATGTCGACCACGTCAGGATCGAGGTCCTCCATCGCGGCTGTGGCATCGTGGAGGTTGAGGAGAAGCTGTCCTACTGGAGTGCTGTCATCTCGCTCCTCGACGATGCGGACCCATTCCTTCAGTCTCTCATCCCGAGCATCGACAATCGCCGCATCCAGGCCAGCCGCCAGGAGCATCACTGCGTAGGTCGAGGAGACGAGGCTGCGGTTCTCTTTCGGCACACCATTGGCTACATTCGAGAGGCCCACCAGTGTTAGCGGAGGGGGATCCGATATCTGCTTCAGGAAACGGATGGTCTCTATCGCTTCCGGGCAGTATTCCTGCATTCCACTCACGGTCAAAATCAATGGGTCCATGAGTACCTGATCCATAGGGACGCCCACTTCCATCATGCGCGGCATCAACTGCTCCAGGGCGATGGCGACCCGCTTGTCCGCTTCGACTGAGATGCTCTTGCCCATCGTGAGAGCGATCAGCTTGGCGTTGTACTTCGCCGCCAGGGGTGGCACGTCTCGCAGACGGTCCGGATCGGCCGACGTGGAATTGACGATGGGTTGCTGTTTGGCCCTCTTCAAACCGGCCTCCATGGCTGCCAGGTTTGTGGTGTCGAGACAGAGGGGCACGTCGACCACCTCCTGAATCGTGTCTACCATCCACTCCATGACCTCCGGGCCCTTCTTCTTCTGAGGTCCGATGTTGACCTCCAGGGCATCAGCTCCGGCCTCCACCTGGGCCATGGCCATCTCCTGGATAGGCTCCTTGTTCCTTTCCTCTATTGCCTTTCTCACCTTGGTGGAGATGACTTGGATCTCCTCACCGATCTTGTACATGTCACTCCTCCTTGCGACTGTGGATAGTGCGAGGCTGCAATGTGCAGGGAAGGCCCAGCGCCCCCACGATTGGGTGCAAGCGAGAGAGGTCTCTTCAAGTCAATGCCAAATCGCGGCCGCGCTACTGCTTCATCATGGAACCAGGGACCAACGCTGCACTGGAGACCTCGAGTCACGCCATGAGTACTGTCGGCCTGATGAAGCCAGACTGGTCCCCAGAGTGCCTGGCGCTAGGCTAGGTGTTCCACATCTTCATGAAGGCTGGGATGTCCACAGCTTCTCGCGGCCCCACGAGAATCTCCCAGCCGCCCAGTTCGTCCTCCAATTCCCCCGATAGGACAGAGACCGCCCCAGGAATGGTCAGCTTTCTGTGACTGACCTTGTCAGCGATACCAGAAGTTTTCACCGTGGTAGCGATCTTGTCGGCATCGAACTTGCCTGCCGCCCAGCCGGTGAGCACCGACAAGCCCTCCGAGTCGGCGATGAGTAGCCAAGCCGGCCTGCCAGTTCCCTCCACCTCATTGGCCACCGAGAAGTAGGTGATAGAGAAGTTGGTGGTGATCATAAGCTGATCGTCGGGACCCGGTTCGTTGATCTCATAGATCCCCGGAGTGACCTGTACAGGCTGCCGTGGATCGGTGTAGATGTTCTGTCGCAGAGCCAGGAGAGGATAGACCACGGCCGGGTCGAAGTGATCCACGACTATGAATCCAGCATACTTGGCGATGTGCTGACCCGCCAGCATGGACTCCTCAGCCGGGGATTCGACGCCCTCACCGGGGAACGTGATCACAGGATAGCCCAACAGGCGATCTGGCTTGGCCTCGAGGGCAAGGCGCCGTATCTCCGTCAGAACGTTCAATGAATCGTGGAAGTCTCGAGTTCCTGGATCAAGGACGATGTCCTCCACGCCGCTGTCCCTGACCTCCTTTGCCAGTTGCACCAGCGATTCTAATCCCTCAGCGTGGACCGCTACCGGCGCACCGTGCTCTTTTGCCAAATCGGCCATGGCTTGCCAGTTGTCTGCATGGGCCGCGTAGATCAGCGGGGTAGTGCCGTCAACTTCCGCCAACCCCGCTTTCATCACCTCAGGCTCATCGGCCATCAAGATCAGGGGGCGCTCGGTCTTGGCTCGCACCGCCTTGACATACTCGGCGAACTTCGCAGGGTCCCCCGATGCGCTCTCCACAGCTACCCCATCAAGGGTCAGTACCATGCCTACATAGTCCACGGAGTAGCTGTCGACGCGTTCAACCAGCTCCTCAACCTCGGCCAGGGGTAGTGTATCCTTCACGCGTACGAGCAGGCCCGGCATGTGGAAGAAAGCCTTGTTGTGTCGGTGCAGTTCGGTCTCGTTGCCGACCTCGACCTTGTGTTCATCATCACCTATGGTGATGAGCCTGACGGGTGGTGCCGCGGCGGACTCCAGCGCAGCCTTGGCCTCCTCGCTCACGTGGGGACACGCCGCCAGTTCGGCTTGCTTGGCCGCCAGCTTCATGGCGAAAGCGAGGCAGGTGGGGAATTCGCAGTCTTTGCAGTTCGTCTTGGGCAGCAGCTTGTAGATCTCTAAGCCCGTCAAGGCCATATCTCATTCCCCTTTCGTCCAAAGCTTGTTAATCATGTCTTTGACGCGGCGCACCGATTCCGGGTGACGGAGGACCACTATGTCCGCCCCTGAGTGAACAAGAGTCGTGGCGGTCAAGGTTTCCCAGGTTATGGCGCGCTCCTCCCAGTCTCCCCAGGCCTCAGGCACATCCTCGCCCACCTTGGCCTCTTTCGTGCGCCAGGCTTCCTCACCCGGTGTGACGAGCATAGGTTGCTGGGTCATACCATCGCCCTGGAGGGCAGCCAATCTCAGCCGCTCCATGGCTGAGTAGCCATACTCTACGCCATAGCCCAGGGCTGCTGTAGTCGGATCCATGAGTACGCGATCCAGCGACAGCCCTATGTCGCTGATGAGGATGTTCAACTGTTTGGACAGGTTGACGTCCATCGCCGTACGCCCATTCACCAAATGCCCGTGAGCCAGGGCGGCGGCTACTATGGTCTTGTAGTTCTTGTCGTCG
>JAUWLF010000064.1 GCA_030613785.1 Chloroflexota bacterium
GAAGAAGCTCGTTAGCGTCTCACAGGCGAAGTCGTCGCAGTAGGCGCAGTTCTGCATCCCCTTGCCAGTGGTGCAGGCCCGAATCTCGCAGACGGAGCAGTGAGAGAAGTACCGGGTGTGCCCAAGTAGGCACCCGTCACAGATGATGTCCTCAATATTGATGTCTGCCTGGTACTGCTTGGACCACGTCTCCGCTACGCGTTTCCGTTCCTCGTCATCGTCATTCTGCGTGGCTAGATAGGCAGGACACTCCGTACAGGTGATGCCACAGTAGGCGATCATCTCTTCCACGTCCAAGTACTCCCTTCGTCATGATGGAAAGCCCTCTGCGCATAGCGCTGGATCAGATCCGTTGGCTGTGGTCGTGAGTAGTATATGCTCACCGACGTGGCACGCCAAGGCAGTGGTGCCGAACGTGGCGGAAATGTGGATCACGCTTGCAGTGCGCCTGCGACTTGCGTCGCGCAAAGGACAAATCTGGCCTTGAGGCTCGTGACCGCGTCGAACCCCCGGACCAGTTCGTTATCAAGGGCAGCACGTTTCTGGCACTGGCATAGACACTGTGAGTTGCCACCAGAACCTACCTACGCTCGCGCCGTCTCCGCTTTGCATGCTGAACACTGAATTCAGCCCCCAGCAAGATGATCACCCCGCTGAGGTAGGACCACAACATCAGGACGATCACCGCTGCCAGCGAACCGTAAACCAGGCTGTACAGAGCGAATTCGGCTGCGTAGAAGGCGAAGCCATGCTTTGCCACCTCCCACACGATGCTGGCCAGCAGGGCAGCCGGCAGTACGTCGGACCACGCGACCTGGGCGTGCGGCAAGAGGCGGTAGAGGACCCAGAAGAGCAGCAGCGTGAAGACGTAGGGGATGATCACAGCCTGCAGTCTTGGCAGTAGATCCCCGGAGGCCGTCGCCTCTCCCAAGATGATGCCGGGCAGGCGACCCCTGACTTCAAAGAACGCAGTGGAGAATATGGAGAGGAAGAAGAGGAGGACGACGGACAGAACCATACCCAGCGCAAGGGCCCTCTCCTTCCAGACCGGTCTCGGCCGCTCCACTTCCCAGGCCGTGTTGATGGCTCGGCTGAGAGCACCGAACACCCCGGCGGAGGACCAAAGAAAACCAAGTGCTGCGATGATGCCGAAGGCACCCCGCGCTTGTAGCACCTGTTGCATAGTGTCCTCGACGAGGTCCACTATGGCAGGCGAATAGGCGCCAACCAATTTCAAGACCGCCTCTTGGGCTTCCGTTGAATCCAGTACCAGGCTCCCCAGGGATACGAGGCCCAGCGTCAGCGGAAAAATGGAGAATATCGTATAGTAGGCAATGGCGGCTGCGGTGAAGGTACCACGGTGCTCAGCAAAGCGTTTGTAGGCGCGCTCACCCATGCCCAGCCAGCCCCCACTGCGCGTGTCCAGACGCTCCCACATCTGCACTAGTCGCTGTCTGATCTGGGAGAGTCGTAGGTTCCAGCGCTCTAGCGCCTGGCCGAGACGATCCATTGTGTCCTCCTTCTCGCGACTGGCGAATAGGCAGAGCACCCATGTCTCTCGGGATCTCCTGCGCTTTCGCGTGCCAAAGTGGATCAAGTTCCTTTCCACATAGAGGTTCGCGCGCCGCAGGGCGCGCGAACAGTGCTTCGTTCTCTATTTCGCCTTCTAGAACCTGTCGGACGGACAGAGCGTTGATCTCTGGACCCCAACACTGTCAATCACATGAGGGGCTGTGACTCAGTTCTTCCCTGATCTCCTCGGTGGAGCCAGCCACCTGTGAGCCGGGCCTTGCGCGACTGAGACATCTGGCTTGTTCGTCTGACGGTCCGGTGGACGGGAGAATGGTGCTCGAGCATATTGGTTTACTTCTTGGACCGCAGTGAGTTCATCCATTCGTCTAGCTGCCGGCCCGCGGTTTCGCGTCCACCCAGTCCGAAGGCCAGGGCCGCTGCCAAGGCAAACGCCGCCAACAGCAAGCCAAAGGCCAGGGTGACAATCTGGTTGGCCAGACCCATCTCCGTCAAGGCTATGGCACCGGCCATTATGAGGATGGAGACGCGCGCAGCCATGGCCAGCAGATCGGCATGCGCCGTCCCACTCGCCTGCACTGCCTGTGCTGCGAAATTCGCCAGCCAGAGGCCAAACCCGAAGATCACCAGTCCCAGGATCACCTGCATCAGGAAGACCGTCAAACCGGAGATCATGACGGCCAGCGCAGTGAAGCCCATCAACTGTGACGCCTCCATGCTGGCCAGGAGCATGGTTCCCACCAGCACCAGGTATCCGGCGATCTGCGACGGCGAGGGCTCCCATTTGGTCGCCTCGGCGTTCAGGCTCAGACGCATCAGGATGGCGTCGAAACCAATGCCTGCCAGTACTCTGGCCACCAACTGGGACAGAAGGCGCCCCACCACGTAGGAGATAGCCAGTACCAGGATCGCTGCAAAGATGCGGGGCAGTGCCAGGAGGACAATGCCCAGCATAGCGCTCGCCGGCGCGGTGATGGCGTCCAGTCCCAGGGTGTTGAGGGTGGCGATGAGGACCGGGATCAGAACCAGTACATAGCAGATCAGGCCGATCACCCCGGACAGCGTCTGCTTGCCCATCGCCGCATCCAGCCCCACCTTCTCGCCCAGCTTGTCGATGCCCAAAGCCACCAGCAGGTTGGTGACGAGGCGCTGCACAATGCGTGCCGCGAACCAGCCGATGACCAGGATGACCCCCGCCGCGAAGATGTTGGGCAGGTAGGCGAGGACAATGGCGATCATGCCCTCAACCGGAATCAGCAGTCCTTCCATGGCCAGGGCACCGAGCACCGCTGGCAGGAACAACAGGAAGACAAGCCAGTATACGACGTCGCCCAGCGCTGTTGCCAAGCGGGAGCGGTCATCCTCCTCGACGCCGGCCATGTTGCCCAGCCGATCGCCCAACTCAGCCGCCTTCAGCACGCGCACGACGAGGAAGCGGAGGACGCTGGCTATGATCCAGGCGATCAGCACCAACAGTCCAGCGCCGATGATCCGCGGTATGTACGCCGTCACCGCTGTCAGGAGCTGGTTGAGAGGCGCGGTGATGAGGGTGAGACCCAGCACCTCGAAGAACGCGACCAGCACGAAGAGGAAGATCAGCCAGAACACCGCTCTGCCGATCCACCTCTCTATGGGGATGGCTGCGCCTTCCTCTTTGTCCCCGGCAACCCAGCCTGCGATTCGGTTGTCCAGGGTGGTCCGGTGCAGCAGCCTGCGTACGAGCGCACCCACGATCCAGGCGATGAGCCATCCAATGAACAGGACCAATCCCGCTGCGATCAGTGTCCCTGCAGCACTCAGGATCGGCTGAGTGAGAGTCGTCAGTACGTCCATTCTTCTACCTCCTATTCAAAGTGTCAGTTGATTCGGCATCCACACTCGAGCACCTCTCGCGTGTAACTACGTCAAAATCTATGGGCCTTCGGTCATCCATCGACACTGACAGTCCAAGCGCCCTGGATGGCAAAGGAGCCAGACTATGCGAACGGCAAGTCCAGACGGGTCCTGTCATCTCCAGGGTTGGCCCACGACGTGACTCCGCCGGTCTCATGCCACAGCGGAGCCCGTGAGCCGCGTCTATCCCTGCCGGCGCGACAAGAACCATTCTCCCATCTGGCTGTACCCATTATATCAGGAATCATGGCCCAGCGCAAGGGGGCATTCGTTCAGTCTTTTTCCTGTACGATTGTCTAGTTCTGCATTGCGCCGTTCGTCCAGTTGTCACCTCTGCTGGCCCACGATCCAGCACCTGAGCGTTTTATGTGGGTCCGGATTCATCGTGGTGGCGCCCACGCTCGCCGGGGACGGATCATAGCTGATGCTCTGTTGACGATGCGCAGCTTGGGCTTGCCTGCGGCCTCAAGGCATGATAGACTAGGAAACAGCCAAGAACAATCTTGGAGAAGGTCCTGCTAGGTGGAATCCCCCTTACCCCGCGTATGAGTACGGGAGTACCGCCTGCGCGCATCACTGCGGGGTGCTGGGAGGTCCAAGCGTCTAGCCACGAGGGCAGAGCTGCGCAGCAGACCGTCGCGGCCGCCTGTATGGTGTGCTGTCTGGAAGAAAGACTAGAGGCGAGTGACGATGGAAATGGAAGCCTTCCGTTCAAGCAGAGCTGTCGTTGTATTGGTTGGGGTGCTGGCCCTCTTCGGGCTGTACCTCACCAGTTTCTACAGCTACCTCCTTTTCCACAGCCTGGCCGAGGCATTCAGTATCGTGGTGGCCTGTGGCATCTTCATCATCCTTTGGAATGCACGGCGGTTTGTGGATAACAGCTACTTCCTCTTGCTGGGCATCGCCTATCTATTTGTGGGCGCCCTGGATCTGATCCACACGATGGCCTACCCCGGCATGTCCATAATTCAAGGATCCGACACCAACCTAGCCGCGCAACTCTGGATCGCCGCTCGGTATGTCCAAAGCATCTCTCTACTCCTGGCGCCTCTGCTCCTCACAAGAAAGTTGAGGAGTGGCTTCCTGCTCCTGGGGTACACTATGGTAACTGGCCTGTTGCTGGGCGCTATTCTGTATTGGCGGGTTTTCCCCGCTTGCTTTGTGGAAGGGGTGGGATTGACCCCCTTCAAGATCATAAGCGAGTACACAATCTGCCTCATTCTCCTGGCGTCTCTGGCGGTACTGTATCAGAAACGCAAGGAGTTCGACGCGAATGTGCTGCAACTACTGATGGCATCCATCATAGTGGCCATAGCTTCCGAGCTAGCGTTCACGCAGTACGCGCATGCCTACGCTATGGCCAACCTGATCGGGCACCTTCTGAAGATCGTTTCCTTTTATCTGATCTACAAGGCTGTTGTGGAGACGGGGCTGGTGAAGCCCTACGATCTTCTGTTCAGAAACTTGAAGCGAGAAGAAGAGGCGGTGCGGGAGTCGGAGGCTCTACTCTCGGACCTGTATGAGCACGCACCAAACACGTACTTCTCGGTGGGGAGGGATGGCCTTATCCTCAGGTGCAACGATCGCGCTGGAGAATTGCTCGGCTACCGAAAGGAAGAATTGCTGGGAAAGCCCGTGTTCGAACTATACGCGGACACACAGCAAGGGAAAGAGAAAGCGTCACAGGTCTTTCAGCGCTTCCTGGCAGGTGAGGGGATTACGGATCAAGAGCTGCAAATGCAGAAGGCTGATGGCACACCGGTATGGATCAGCTTGACGGTGAATGCGGTCTGCGATGCGCAGGGACAGATTGTGGTAAGTCGCTCGATGGTCGTGGACATCACCGAGCGCAAGAAGGCGCAGGAGGCCCTGCAGACGGCCACGAAACGGTACGAAATGGCCACGCAGGCCGCGAAGGTCGGTGTATGGGATTGGAACATGCAAACCGGTGAATTCTACCTCGATGCAAACGTCAAGGCGCTCCTGGGCTACAGCGATGAGGAAATCCCCAACGATATTGACGTCTGGGTGACCTACGTCCATCCAGATGATCGCCAGCCCGTCATGGAAGCCGCCCAGGCACACATCGAAGGAGGAACGCCCGAATACATCTATGAGCATCGGATGCTGCACAAGGACGGCACCGTCCGCTGGATTCTCTCTCGTGGGACGGCGATCCGGGATGCGCAGGGCAACGCCACGCGGATGATGGGGACCGATATCGATATCACCGACCGGAAACGCTTGGCGGAGGAGCTTGAGGAGCTAGACTTGATTGTCAGTCAGAGTCCTGCGGTTGCCTTCCTGTGGCGTGCCGCCGAAGGCTGGCCTGTTGAGTTCGTTTCCGAAAACATTCGGAGATTCGGATACACGCCGGAAGACTTCCTCACTGAGCAAGTGCTTTTTGTCGATATTGTTCATCCTGAAGACTTGGAGCGCGTTGCTGCCGAGGTTGCCCGGCACAGCCAGGACGGAGGTGAGGAGTTCACCCAGGAATACCGGATTATCACGAAGACAGGAGACGTGCGTTGGGTCGAGGACCGCACCTGGATCAGGCGCGACGAGCAAGATGTCATCACTCACTATCAGGGCATCGTTCTGGACGTGACAGAGCGCACGCGAGCGGAGGAGGCGCTGGACAAGGAAAAGGAGAGACTTCGGATCCTGGTGAATGAGTCTCCACTAGGAGTATCCATAATTGGGAAGGATGGTCATTACGAATACGTCAACCCCAAATTCACGGAGATCTTCGGTTATACTCTCGAGGATATACCTACAGGGCGAGAGTGGTTTGCCAGTGCCTATCCCAATGAAGAGTACAGGAATCAAGCCATTTCAACCTGGATCGCCGATGTGGAGCAGTCAGAGCGTGGCGAGGCCAAACCCCGAACGTTCGCTGTAACGTGCAAAGATGGTTCAGAGAAAGAGATAGATTTCAGACCCGTGACGATGGAGGCCGGAGATCAGTTCATCATTTATGAGGACATCACCGAGCGCAAGCGGGCGGAGGAGCGGCTCGGAGTGCTGACGCGCGATCTGCAGTCCGTCCTGAACTCGGCGGGTGACGGGATTATAGGTTTGGATATCGAAGGCCTCCAGACCTTCGTCAATCCGACCGCTGCGGCGATGCTGGGATGGGATCCGGCACATCTGATCGGCAAGGAGAGTCACAGGGTCTGGCATCATTCCAGGCCAGACGGGACGCCCTATCCCGAAGAAGAGTGTCCTATCTACCAGGCTTACGCAGACGGTGTTATCCACAACGGGGAAGATCTACTGTGGAGGAAAGACGGTTCGAGCTTTGCTGCTGAATACGCGAGTACTCCAATCTTCGAAGACGGGGAGTTAGTGGGGGCTGTGGTCGCATTTCGCGACATCACAGATCGGAAGTGGGCAGAGGAGCAATTGCTGGAGGCCAAGGAAGATGCCGAAAAGGCCAGACGTCAGGAACAGGAACGCAGGCAGGAGGCGGAACGCCGTCGTCAGATAGCCGAGAGCTTGGCCGACATCATGAATGTGCTGAACTCGAACCAGACCTTGGATGAAGTGCTGGACTACATCACCTCGCAGGCGGGACGGTTGCTCGACAACCAGGCGGCGGGCATCTACAGGCTGCAGGAGGATGGGAAACTGACCATCGAGGCCACCCAAGGTCTCCTGCTCGCCTATGCCGGCGGTCGCGAAATACCTGTCGGTCAGGAAGTACTGAGACGGGCCACGGAAACGCGTCGCCCCGTGGCCGCTCCCGATCTCGCGCGTGGGGCGTCGAGCGACGGAGAGTTGGCACCGGACGGCCAGACTAAGGCTACGAGGCCATGGGCCGACCTCTATCGAGGTTTGCTGGCGGTGCCCATCATCGTGGCAGACGAAGTCTACGGGGGACTCGCGCTGTACTACTCCGAGCCGCGTCAGTTCCCTCGAGAGGAGATCGAACTCGCCGCCGCCTTTGCCGATCAGATTGGCCTGGCTATCGAGAACGCGCGTTTGAGGGATCAGGTGCGGGAGGCGGCCACGGTCGCAGAGCGCGAGCGCCTGGCCCGCGATCTGCACGACGCAGTCACACAGACTCTCTTCTCGGCCGGGTTGATCGCTGAGGCCTTGCCCCGCGTATGGGAGCGTAGCCCGGAGAGGGCTCGAGAGGGCTTGGAGGAACTGCGTCAGTTGACTCGGGGCGCGCTGGCCGAGATGCGTACCCTGTTGCTGGAGCTACGCCCAGCGGCACTGACGGAGAAACCGCTTGGAGAACTCCTGGGCCACTTGACGCAGGCTATGACGAGCCGAACCCGCGTGTCCGTCACTTTGACGGTGAAGGGGGATAGCTCTTTGTCGCCAGAAGTGCAGATCGCCCTTTACCGGATCGCTCAGGAAGCGCTGAACAATGTGACCAAGCATGCTTCCGCGGCAGAGGCGTCGGTGGACCTGCACTGCCAGCCGGGGCGCGTGGCGCTCAGCATTCAAGACGATGGGCGCGGCTTCGATCCGGCTGACGCCTTGCCAGACCAGTTGGGCTTGAGTATCATGCGTGAGCGGGCCGAGAGCATCGGTGCTACACTGGGAATCCGGAGCCAGCCGGACCACGGGACCCGTGTGACCGTCGACTGGCGGGAGAGCGACAGGAGGCAGTCCAGTGAGTGAGTCAAGGAGCATCCGCGTTGTGAGTGTTGATGACCACGAGGTGGTGCGCAAAGGACTGCGATTCTCTCTCCTCGCCTTCGATGATCTGGAGCTGGTTGGCGAAGCTGCCAATGGGGAGGAGGCACTCCGTGTATGTGCCGAGCTGCAACCGGACGTGGTCCTGATGGACCTGAGGATGCCTGGCATGGGCGGCGCCGAGGCGACGCAGGCTCTCCTGCGCGACCACCCGGAGGTGAAGGTCATCGCCCTTACCAGCTTCCAGGAGGGAACGCGCGTTCAGCAGGCGCTGCAAGCAGGCGCCATCGGGTACCTGCTCAAGGACGTCGGGGCCGACGAGTTGGCACAGGCGATCCGCGCAGCTCACGCTGGTCGGTCCACAATATCACCCGAAGCAGTCAAGGCGTTGGTTGAGGCAGCAATGGCCAAGCCCGATATCGGCCATGACTTGACGGCACGCGAACTGGACGTACTGGCCCTGCTCGTCGAAGGGCTCGGCAATGCCGAGATCGCCGAACGGTTGGTGATCAGCCACCATACGGCCAGGTATCACGTCAGTTCTATCCTCAGCAAGCTGGGTGCAGCGAACCGCGCCGAAGCCGCCGCCCTGGCGGTGAAGCTGGGCTTGGTGACTTGATTGAGCCCCACCACTGCCGAGATCTCCCCTACAGGCTCCCCCCCTGGGACACAACGAGCGCTGATGGACCTTGGAGGTTTCCAAGACCTCCGAGGCCTCATCTGCAACATTCCCCTCTCAAAGCCGGTCGAATCTTGCGGCAGCTTCAAGAAGAATCGGTCAACGCTGTCTAGCCGGGCACATTCCCGCACGCCACCGCCTGTACGGATGTCCCAGCGAAAAACTAGACATTCGTACAGGTCACAAACTGAACAGATGCCCGATGTGCCGCGAGAGAATCTGTGATATGATAGGTGCAGAGAATCGACGAGTATCCCATCTATCATGCTCGCCCCTCGCGGTTTCTGAGTGATCCGTGCCCGCGGGACACGTGAGGTATCCGGCCAGTCGAGGAGCTTCTTCGTGAGTCAACGCATCAAGACACGCGTCATCGTCGCCCATAGTGATCAGCGGGTGCGCTCGGCTTTGAGACTCCTGCTTCGAGAGGAGCCGGAACTGACCCTGGTCGGGGAGAGTTCAGACTTGCCGAATCTGGTGTCCCAGATCAGGCAGTTGAAACCTGACCTGGTGTTGCTCGACTGGGAGTTACCGGGACGACCAGCGGCGGCCCTGCTGCTGGCTCAGACCACTCTCGACAACAAGCCACGGGTGATCGTCTTCAGCGCGCGCCCAGAACTAGAGGAAATGATCTTGGCTGCGGGCGCCGATCGTTTCGTAAGCAAAGGAGACGCGCCGGAAGCGTTGTTATCAGCATTCCGACAGTTGACGGAGAAGTCACGAGAGGAGGTGACCGATCGGGAAGAGGAATCTGGAGACTAGATGGATTATGAGAAGTCACTCGAGTGTTGAAGCGAAGCGCTTCGTGAGTCACAGATGAACAGTAAGGAGGCAACATGGCAGTAGCAGAGATTACAGAGAAAGAACTGGCGAGTTTTTGGTGGCTGGTCTTGCTGCGCGGCATCGCAGCCCTCATCTTGGGGATCTTTCTGATGAGCTCCCCCGGGATGACAACCGTGGTGCTCATCACCTTCGTGGGTGCTTACTGGCTCGTCGACGGGATCTTCTCGCTCGTTGGCATGTTCGTTGACCGTAGGGCCTGGGGATTGAAGCTGGCCCTTGGCTTGTTAGGTATCCTGGCAGGCATCTATGTGCTGCGCCATCCGCTGTGGGCCAGCGTCTTGGTTGTCAGTTTCGTGGTCATCCTGCTGGGCATCCAGGGCCTGATCGCGGGTGTGCTCCACCTCATCCGGGGCTTCAGAGGCGAGGGATGGGGCCCAATCGTACTGGGTATCCTCTACGTGATCTTTGGCCTGGTACTGCTGGCTAACGTCTACGTTGCAGCGCTGTCGCTCCCGGTGGTGCTAGGCATCTTTGGGATCGTCGGCGGCATCATCCTGATCGTGGTCTCGTTCCGCGTGCGCGGGCTGGCCAAGCAGGAGGCGCCTGCCTAGGTGATCTACGCCGCGTAGCGAAACTGGTGTGGGGCAGCCGGAGCGCAGATTGTTGCCACGAACGCGAGTCGAGACTCAAGTCTACGGCTGCCTCACCGTGGTGAGTTGCCATGCTTGCGCTGCGGTGGCGAACCACTGCGGCGAAATAGAAAAGGAAAGGAGTAGATGATCATGGAGGATCGCGAATATGGTTTCTGGGAGGCACTGTTCGACTTCTCGTTCTCGAAGTTCGTCACCGTCGAGTTGGTGAGGGTTCTGTATGTACTCGCCATCATCTTGGCTGCGCTGGCGGGAGTCGCTTCCGCAGTGGGTGCCTTCTTCAACTACGGCATCCTGATGGGCATCTTCAGCGCGGCGATGGCGGTGGTCGGCTTCGTCCTCGTGGTCTTGATGGCACGAGTGTGGCTGGAGATCTTCGTCGTTCTCTTCAGGATCGCCGACTACACGAGAGAGATCGCGGAGAAGCAAGACTAGGGAGATCTTAGCGGCGACTCTAAGTGTCCCTGGGGACGTGACAGCGGAGAGCAGTGACTATGAAGAATGCGAAAAAGGGCAAGACCGTCTCTAGGACGAACAGCCGCAGATGGGCGGCCATTCTACTGGTCGTCGCCATCGGTGTTCTGCTGGTGGCGTGCGGCGACGTCTTGGGCGAGGACAAGGCAGATGTGGACAGGGTGCAGATCCAGTCCATGGCCGGCAGTCCACCGACCTACTTCGCCATCGCCCACGGATACCTGCCTGACCAGTGCACCACCCTGGGGCGCACGCAACAGAGGGTGGCCATGAAGACCATCATGGTCACTCTCTACACCAGAAGCACAGACGACGCCTTTTGTGCTCCTGTCCTGGTGCCTTTCAGGGAGAGGATCCGGCTTGACGTCCGTGGTCTCTCAACGGGCCAGTACAGCGTCGATGTCAACGGTGCCGTGACCACACTCAACTTGATGGAGACCCATTGAGGCGGACACATCGGGCCAGGCAGTCCGTCCGATGTTCCCTCCTATGACCCTTGCGAAGGTTCTGAACCTTCGCAAGGGTACCTATTCCGGTGGAATGTCGGCAAGGATTCCGACAGTAGCACCTGCAAATGGGTGCCGCCGAGAGGCGGCACCCATGGCCCACAAATCATTTGATATTATAGCCGAGAGTGCGGAAACGAGACAGAGATGAGCATCAAACATACAAAGGGAGGATAGCGTGGAAGACAAGGAAGTGAAGACGGTCACGGTTATGGGCTTTGGCCGCCGGCTGGCGGCCAACCTCATCGACATCATGTTCGTATGGGTGTTTGGTCTGCTGTTTGGCACGGCCGTGGGCGTCGCCGGACTGCTCTTGGACATGTTCACGCCCAACCGACCGATGCCGCTCAACGCACTGATCATCGCTTCAGGGCTCATCTTCTCCGTCGTTTACTACGTTGCTGCCTGGGCGAAAGGGGGCCAGACCATCGGCAAGATGACTCTCGGTATCAAAGTGGTGGGGGCAGATGGCAACCCTCCTTCGTGGGGAGCGGCGTTCCTGCGATATGTTGGCTACATTGTGAACGTCATAGTGTTCTCGCTCGGCTTTCTCTGGATCGTCTTTGATGGGAAACGTCAGGGGTGGCACGACAAGCTTGCTGGCACCTACGTGGTGTATGTGGAGGACCGATTCACCCAGGTTGATGCCGTCAAGCTGGTACCCGCGGAGGGCGAGCGGCGCTGGATCTGGGTCCTCCTCTGGGCCCTTCTGGCGATCAGCGTCCCCGGAGCCCTGGTAGGGGTGTGGGCGCTGGGCCCGTACGTGGGCCAGGGAATAACCACCCTTCTGTCGGGCCTTCGGTAGACTGGGGATAGGCCCATTCGCGGAAGGCGACTGCTGGTTGAGAGGGCTCCCGCCCTCTCAACACATTCTACCACGGGGTGATCAAGTGCTAGACGCGTCGACACCACCGCGCATCCACGTCCTGGCCAAGCCCACCGGCGCGGTCTGCAACCTGGCCTGTGAGTACTGCTTTTTCCTGGACAAGGAGCTGTTCTATCCGGACAGCAGCTTCCGCATGAGCGACGAGGTGCTGGAGACCTACATCCGGCAACTCATCGAAACACATCGCACCCCACAGGTGACCGTGGCCTGGCAGGGTGGCGAGCCCACCCTGATGGGCGTCGACTTCTACCGGCGCGCCATCGAGCTTCAGAAGAAGCATGGCAGGCCGGGCATGACCTTCGAGAATACGATGCAGACCAACGGCACGCTGCTGGACGACGAATGGGGTGAGTTCTTCAAGGAGAACGACTTCTTGATTGGCATCAGCATCGATGGGCCAGCGGAGCTACACGACGCCTACCGGGTGGACAAGAAGGGCCGGCCGACCTTCGAGAGAGTGATGAAGGGGCTGCGCCTCTTGCAGAAGTATGAGGTAGAGCACAACATCCTGGTGACCGTCAACCGCAAGAACGCCAACCACCCGCTAGACGTGTACCGGTTCCTGCGGGACGAGGCGGGAGCGAGTTGGATGCAGTTCATCCCGGTGGTGGAGCGGATCAATGAAGACGGACTCCGTCTCTACCAGGAGGGCACCTCGGTCTCCGAGCGGTCGGTGACGCCGGAGCAGTTTGGCCGCTTTCTGATCCAGGTCTTCGACGAGTGGATACGAAACGACGTCGGTAAGATCTTCGTGCAGACCTTCGAGGCCAGCCTGCGCAATTGGATGGGGCTGCCCTCATCGGGCATGTGCGTCTTCGAGGAGACCTGCGGCCTGGGGCTGGCCCTGGAGCACAATGGCGATCTCTACTCGTGCGACCATTTCGTGGAGCCCAGGTACCTGTTGGGCAATATCCAAGAAACACAGATTGGGGAGCTAGTCGCCAGCGAGAAGCAGCGGAAGTTCGGGCGGGATAAACGCGATTCCCTGCCGCGCGCCTGCCGGGAGTGCGACGTGCTCTTTGCCTGCCACGGGGAATGCCCCAAGAACCGGTTCCTCGCCACAGCCGATGGGGAGCCGGGCCTGAACTACCTGTGCGCCGGCTGGAAGGCCTTCTTCCATCACGTCGACCAGCCCATGAAGATCATGGCCATGTTGATGCGGCAGGGCCGGCCCGCCTGGGAGGTGATGCGCGTACTGGGCGGAGAAGAAGAGGCGGCGCTGGAAGCGGCCTTTGCCAAGGCCGGGCGCAACGACCCCTGCCCCTGCGGGAGCGGTCTCAAATTCAAGCATTGTCATGGAAAGAGAGGAAGTGAGGGCACGCAAAGAGCGGAAGCGAAGACATCGACAGCGCTGGAGAACACCCGAAATGGGTAACTGGTCAAGTGGATAACCATCAAGATTTGTAACCTGAAGGAGATTGACAAATGGCAGACAAGAAAAAACCCAACATACTGGTCATCTGGGGAGACGACATTGGCTACTGGAACATCAGCGCCTACTCCAAGGGCATGATGGGCTACCAGACGCCGAACATCGACCGTGTGGCCCAAGAGGGCATGCTGCTCACCGATCACTACGCTGAGCAAAGCTGCACGGCGGGGCGGTCATCCTTCATCACCGGCCAAAGCGTCTTCCGCACGGGATTGAGCAAGGTGGGAATGCCAGGGGCCGAACTGGGATTGCAGCCCGAGGACCCCACCATCGCCGAGCTGCTGAAGCCGCTGGGCTACGCCACGGGCCAGTTCGGCAAGAACCACCTGGGCGACAGGGATGAGCATCTGCCCACCAACCACGGCTTCGACGAGTTCTTCGGCAACCTGTACCACCTGAACGCCGAGGAAGAGCCCGAGCACCCCGACTATCCATCCGAGGAAGACTTTCCCAACTTCAGGAAGAACTTTGGCCCCCGGGGCGTGATCCACAGCTACGCCGACGGGCGCATCGAGGACACCGGCCCGCTGACGAAGAAGCGCATGGAGACATGCGACGAGGAGTTCCTCGAGGCTGCGCTTGACTTCATCGACCGGCAGCACGAGGCCGGCAAGCCGTTCTTCGTGTGGTTCAACGCCACGCACATGCACTTCCGCACCCATGCCAAGCCAGAGAGCATGGGCCAGGCCGGACGCTGGCAGTCGGAATACCACGACGTGATGATCGACCACGACAAGATCGTTGGCGATTTGCTCCAGAAGCTGGACGAACTGGGCGTGGCCGATGACACCATCGTCTTCTACAGCACCGACAACGGACCGCATATGAACACCTGGCCCGACGGCGGCATGACGCCGTTCCGGAACGAGAAGAACTCCAACTGGGAAGGGGCCTTCCGGGTTCCCGCCATGGTGCGCTGGCCCGGCGTGATCGAGCCCGGCACCGTGTCCAACGATATCATCAGCTTGCACGATTGGCTGCCCACCTTCCTGGCGGCTGCCGGCGAGCCGGACATCGTTGAGAAGCTGAAGAAGGGTCACCAGGCCGGCGACAAGAACTTCAAGGTGCACATCGACGGCTTCAACCTGTTGCCATACCTGAGTGGTGACGAGGAGAAAGGCCCGCGGCCAGGGTTCTTCTACTTCTCCGACGATGGCGACCTGGTCGCCCTCCGTTACGACAACTGGAAGATTGTCTTCATGGAGCAGAGGGTGCCGGGCACCCTTGAGATCTGGGCAAACCCGTTCGTGCCATTGCGGGTTCCAAAGCTGTTCAACCTACGCACGGACCCCTTTGAGCGTGCGGACATCACGTCGAACACCTACTATGACTGGGTACTCGACCGAGTCTTCTTGATGCTGCCTGCGCAGCATCTCGTGGGACAGTTCCTGGCCACGTTCCAGGAGTTTCCGCCGCGCATGAAGGCGGCCAGCTTCACCGTGGATCAGGTGATGGAGAAGCTCACACAGGGCATCACGAGCACCTGACCGCGACACGAAGGGAGCAAACTGAGGGGACCCCCGCAGATGAGCATTGCTCTGAACCCGTGGATCTGCGGGGGTTCACCTACGCATTGAGGACTGGCAGTCCTCAAAGGACTGCCAGTCCTGAATAGGAGCTTCTGGCCTGAATGAACTTGCAGAAAGCAAGCGTACCGAATCGACTGATCAAATATCTGCCGATCTTTGGCTGGCTGCCAGGGTACGAACGGGTCTGGCTGCGACCTGACCTGGTCGCCGGCCTGACGACGGCGGCGGTGGTCATCCCGCAGTCCATGGCCTACGCCACCATCGCCGGTCTGCCGGTCGAGGCGGGCCTATACACCGCGTTGGTGCCGATGCTGGTCTATGCCCTGCTGGGCACCTCGCGGCCACTGAGCGTCAGCGTCACCTCCACCATCTCCATGCTGACGGCGGCGCAACTGGCCGTCGTGGTCCAGGGCGGCGATCCTGCTGACTACATGGCCGCCGCCTCGACGCTGGCCTTGCTGGTGGGCGGCTTTCTGCTGCTCGCCGGGATCCTGCGGCTGGGTTTCATCGCCAACTTCATCTCCATCCCGGTCCTGACCGGTTTCAAGGCCGGCATCGGGCTGGTCGTCTTCGTGGGGCAGCTAGGCAAGGTGCTTGGCATCCCAGTAGCCAAGGGGCCGTTCTTCCAGACGATCATCGCCGTAGTGCAGGGGCTTGACGCGGTGCACTGGGCTACCTTCTTTGTAGCCCTCGTCACGTTGGCGATCCTGATCGTCCTGCCCCGGCTGGTGCCGCGGGTGCCGGCACCTTTGGTGGCGGTGGTGGTGGGCATCGGAGCGTCGGCGCTGCTCAATCTGGGCGCCCAGGGCGTGAAGCTGGTGGGCTTCATCCCACCCGGCTTGCCGGCCTTCGCTCTTCCAGACCCATCGCTGGTCAGCCAACTCTGGCCCGGAGCGCTGGCTATCGCCTTGATGTGTTTCACCGAGTCCATCGCCGCAGGGCGTGCCTTCGCCCAGCACGGGGAACCGCAAGTGGACGCCAACCAGGAGTTGTTGGCGCTGGGGGCGGCCAATGTGGCTGGGTCCTTCTTCCGCACCTACCCGGCGGCAGGCGGCACGTCCCAGACTGCCGTCAACCGCAAAGCCGGCGCCAAGACTCTCTTGTCCGGAATCGTCACAGCCGGCGTTGTGGCCTTGACTCTGCTGTTGCTATCGCCGCTGGTCAGTCTGATGCCGCAGGCCACCCTCGGGGCGCTAGTGCTGGTGGCGGCAGCGGGTCTGATCCAGCCCGATGATTTCCGGGCCATAGGGCGCATTCGCCGTGAGGAGTTGGTGTGGGCGCTTGTGGCCCTGGCTGGCGTGGTGCTATTGGGCACGCTGGAGGGTATCCTGGTTGCCGTGGCGGTGTCCATGCTGACCCTGCTCTATCACGCCAATCATCCGCCGGTGTACGCGGTGGGGCGCAAGCCGGGCACCGACGTGTTTCGGCCGCTGGAGCAGCATCCCGACGACGAGACCTTCCCGGGACTGCTCATCGTGCGCACCGAGGGCCGCATGCACTTTGCCAGCGCGCCGCGCACGGGCGACGCCTTGTGGTCTTTGATCGACGAAGCTCAGGCGAGGGTTGTGATCCTGGAGCTCAGCGCAGTCCCTGACTTCGAGTACACGGCCCTGACCATGCTGGCCGATGGCGAGGAGAAGCTCCGGGAGCGCGGGATCACCTTATGGCTCGCGGGCCTGAACCCCGAGCCGCTGGAAGTGATACGGCGCTCGCCGCTTGGAGCTACATTGGGGGATGAGGGTATGTTCTACAACCTGCAACTGGCGGTCGAGGCCTATGAGGCAATGGACCAATAGATAGGACTGGCAGTCCTTCAAGGACTGCCAGTCCTCACAACAGAGTGGGGAGGACCGAATGACGGAAAAGCTTCGATTCTGGAATGATACACCGACCAAAGCGGCCATCATGGACTTTGTGGCGGCGGTCAGCGACGAGTCCAGCCCCAAGTACGTGCCGCCAGCCCACCGGGTAGCCACCTTCGACAACGACGGCACGTTGTGGTGCGAGAAGCCGATGTACATCCAGCTCGACTTGGTGCTGCGCAAACTAGCTGCGCAAGCTGAGAGTGATCCGTCGCTGAGATCGCAGCAGCCGTGGAAGGCCGCCTGGGAGAAGGAATTCGACTGGCTCGGCGGTGCGATCACCAAACACTATCAGGGAGACGACAGCGATTTGCACGCTCTGCTCGGCGGGGTTCTCTCACTGTCCGAAGGCCAGGCTGTCGAGCAGATCGAGGCGGAGGCTAAGGATTTCATAGAGAACGAACGCCACCCGATGTTGGGTTTGACCTACCGAGACTGCGTCTATCAACCGATGCTCGAGTTGCTCCAGTACCTCGAGGCCAACGGATTTATCAACTACATAGTGTCCGGGGGCGGGCGCGACTTCATGCGCGGCTTCGCGCACGACCTCTATGGCATCCCCCGCGAACGGGTAATCGGCAGCACTGTCGCGTATCGCTTCGTGGAAAGCGACGGCGGTGGCGCCATTGAGCAGCGAGCGGAACTGGATGTGGTTGACGACGGCCCGGGCAAGCCCATCCAGATCTGGAACGTGGCCGGACGCCGCCCGATCCTGGCGGCCGGCAACTCCAACGGCGACATCGAGATGCTGCAATTCGCCGAGGCCAGCGGCAAGCCGTTCGTGAACCTGCTGGTGCACCACGACGACGCTGAGCGTGAATACGAATACGACGCAGGCGCGGAGAAAGCACTGCAACTGGCCAGCCAACGCGGCTGGACGATCATCAGCATGAAGAATGACTTCAAGACAGTCTTCCCCTTTGAGGGTACTTGACGCTTTGATGCGGCACGGCCGCCAGTCCTACAATCCTATGTGGAGTATTCATGATCAGACCAGAACCGCTTCAATGCGGGCAGTACTATCACATCCATAACCGCGGCAACAATGGTGAAACCCTGTTTCGCGAACGGCGGAACTACGCGCATTTCCTCAGGCTTCACGACGAGTACGTCCAACCCGTTGCCGAAACCTACGCCTGTTGCCTGATGAACAGCCGTTTTCACTTCTTGGTACGCATTGAGGACAAGGACTGGCAGTCCTATCCCCGGTCGGGCCAGCTTTGAGGCGGCGCACGTGGCTAGGGTAGATGAGAGTGTTATCGAACAGGTGATTACAGATGATCGACTCTGAACCAACTAGGGCTGGCAGTCCTCCAGCTTTTCATCTCCTGGCCAAACCGACGGGAGCAGTGTGCAACCTGGCCTGTCAGTATTGCTTCTTCCTGTCCAAGGAGAAGCTGTATCCTGACAGCCCCTTTCGCATGACCGACGAGATGCTGGAGGAGTACATCCGCCAGTACGTCGAGGCCCAGCGCGTGCCGGAAGCGAGTATCGCCTGGCAGGGTGGCGAACCTACCCTGATGGGCCTGGACTTCTTCCGTCGGTCCGTGGAGCTGGTCGAGAAACACAAGAGGCCCAAGATGACCATCCAGCACACCATGCAAACCAACGGCACGTTGCTCGACGACGAATGGTGTGAGTTCTTCAAGGAGCACAACTTCCTGATTGGGATCAGCATCGATGGGCCGGCGGAGATGCACAACGCCTACCGTGTGGACAAGGGTGGTAACCCGTCATTTGACCGCGTAATGCGGGGCTTGGAGTTCCTGAAGAAGCGCAAGGTGGACTTCAACATCCTGTGTACTGTCCACGCGGCCAACGGCGACTACCCGCTGGAGGTCTATCGCTTCTTCCGTGACGAGTTGGAGGCGGAGTTTGTCCAATTCATCGCCATCGTCGTGCGGGACAACGAGACCGGCTTCCAGGAAGGGAAGACAGTCACCGACCGGTCAGTCGAACCCGAACAATGGGGCAACTTCTTTATCGGCGTTTTCGACGAATGGGTGCGCCGTGACGTGGGCCAGACCTACGTGCAGTTCTTCGATGTAGCGTTGGGGAATTGGGTGGGCGCGCCTCCCAGCCTGTGTGTGTTCTCGCCGACCTGCGGCACCGCCCTGGCTCTGGAGCACAACGGCGACCTCTACTCGTGTGACCACTTCGTGGAGCCTAACTACTTCCTGGGCAACATCGCAGAGACGCACATCATGGAACTTGTCGCCTCAGATAAGCAGCAGAAGTTTGGGCGCGACAAGCTGGATACGCTGCCGAGCTACTGTCAGGAGTGCGATGTCCTTTTCGCCTGTCACGGAGGCTGCCCCAAGAATCGGTTCGTGGAGACCCCCGATGGCCAGCCTGGGCTCAACTACCTCTGTGCTGGGTACAAGGCGTTCTTCCATCACATCGACCAGCCGATGCGCATCATGGCTGACCTGCTGCGCCAGGACCGGGCGCCGGCGGAGATCATGCAGATACTGGGAGCACAGGAACGGGAGGCGTTCGCCACCGTAGGGCGGAACGATCCTTGTCCCTGCGGGAGTGGGCGGAAATTCAAGCATTGTCATGGCCGCGCAGCTCCGGAGTAGACACGTCGGTCAATCGGTCGGCGAAAGGGATCACTACCCTTGCGAAGGTTCCGAACCTTCGCAAGGGTCTAGAGAGGAGATACAGGCAGAGGTGGACGACTGCCAGGCCCAGATCAGCGACCTCCAGGAGCGCGTGGCCATACTGAAAGCCAGGATTCCGCTCTGGATAGACGTGTCATCAATAGCGATCACGCTGCTATTGCTCTGGCTGGCTCTGTCCCAAATCAGTATCTTCTTCCACGGCTGGTCCTTCTTCACGGGCCAGGATCTGCTGGCACGATGGCGATGAACTCGGGCGGTCGGATGACCCTGGGCGGTATCACTCCAGATGCTTGGTCCCCGGTTGTCAAAGCCGAGCACTGGACGTTCGTACAGCTTGCGAACTGTACAATCGTTCAGGATGAAGACTGAACGAATGCCTGATGTGTAGAGAGGGATTCTGCTGTAAGATGGGAGCAGACTCCTGGTCGTCCCCGTACCAGGGCGCGGTCTCGTGTGGCGATCAAGCGCGTGAGAACATGATCTACACTCGTCGGGCGGTTGGCGGCGAGTTCCGGCGGTTTCTGGCCAGGTGATGGCGCTCAGTGAAAAAGGAGGGAATGAAATGTGATCTGCACTCCAAGAAGTATGAGAACGCAAGCAGAACCTCGCAACGAATTGTCGGCCCCAAGTGGCTGACCACACAGAATGAAGGAGGCAACAATCATGCCGCTCAAAGAATACAAACCCGGAACCGCGTTCCCCGGCGTCATCGGACGCACGGTGGACCAATCAGAGCCCGCCTGGCCCGAACCACTGCGGGCCAAGGAGGGTGCGCCCAACGTGTTGTTCATCGTGCTGGACGACACCGGCTTTGGGCAGCTCGGCTGCTACGGCAGTCCCATCAAGACGCCCAACCTGGACAAGCTGGCCGAGAACGGCCTGTTGTACAACAACATGCACACCACGGCGCTCTGTTCGCCGACCCGCACGTGCATCCTCACCGGGCGCAACCATCACTCCAACGCCATGTCCTCCATCACCGAAGGCTCTACCGGCTATCCGGGCGGTAACGGCAACATCCCCTTTGAGAACGGCTTTCTCTCGGAGATGCTCTTGCAGCACGGCTACAACACTTACGCCATCGGCAAATGGCACCTCACCCCGGCCGACCAGATCTCGGCAGCCGGCCCCTACGAGCGCTGGCCGATGGGCCGGGGCTTCGAGCGCTACTACGGCTTCCTGGGCGGTGAGACCCACCAGTACTACCCGGAGTTGGTGTACGACAACCACCAGGTGGAGCCGCCCAAGACGCCCGAGGAAGGCTACCACGTCACCGAGGACCTCGTGGACAAGTCCATTAGTTTCATCGCCGACGCCAAGCAGGTGGCGCCCAACAAACCCTTCTTCATGTACTTCTGCACGGGCGCCATGCACGCGCCGCACCACGTACGCAAGGAGTGGGCCGACAAGTACGCCGGCCAGTTCGACGATGGCTGGGAGGCCTATCGCGAGAAGGCCTTTGCGCGGCAGAAAGAACTGGGCGTCGTTCCCGCGGATGCCGAACTCTCGCGCCATGACCCCGATGTGCCAAAGTGGGACTCGCGCTCGGCAGATGAGAAGAAGCTCTACGCCCGCATGATGGAGGTCTTCGCCGGCTTCTTGGAGCACACCGACCACCACATCGGGCGACTCCTCGACTTCCTCAAGACCATCGGCGAGTTCGAGAACACGCTGATCATGGTCATCTCAGACAACGGCGCCAGCTCAGAGGGCGGGCCCACGGGCTCGGTCAACGAGAACCTGTTCTTCAACAACGTGCCCGAGTCGGTGGAGGAGAACCTGAAGGCGTTGGACAAGTTGGGAGGACCGGAAAACTTCAACCACTACGCCTGGGGCTGGACCTGGGCCGGAAACACGCCCTTCCGCCGCTGGAAGCGGGAGACCTACCGTGGCGGTATCAGCGACCCCTTCATCGTGCACTGGCCCAAGGGGATCAAGGCCAAAGGCGAGGTCCGCACCCAGTATACCCACGCCATCGACATGGTGCCGACGGTGCTGGACGCGCTGGGAATCGAGCCGCCCACTTCCATCAAGGGCGTTACTCAGTCGCCCATCGAGGGCGTCAGTTTTGCCCATGCCTTCGAGGACGCCGATATGCCCAGCAAGCGTCGCACCCAGTACTTCGAGATGATGGGGCACCGCTCCATCTACCACGATGGCTGGCGGGCAGTCTGCCCGTGGCCTGGAACATCGTTTACCGAAGCCGGCAAGCCCTTTGGCACCCCGATCCCTGCGGAGAAGTTGACCGAACTGGATGCCACAAGTTGGGAGCTGTACCACGTAGCGGAGGACTTCGCCGAGAACTATGACGTGGCTGCCGAGAACCGAGCCACGCTGATCGAGATGATTGCCCAGTGGTATGTCGAGGCCGGCAAGTACAACGTGCTGCCGGTGGATGGGCGCGGCGTCCAGCGCTTCGCCGAAGAGCGCCCGCAGATCGCAGTCGACCGGACCAGCTACACCTACTATCCACATACCCAGGCCGTGCCTTACAATGCAGGACCACGATTGGTGAACCGGACACACTCGATAACGGCTGACGTGGAGATTCCAGAAGGTGGGGCGGAGGGTGCTCTGGTCTCCTTCGGTGGCACGGATGGCGGCTACTCCCTATATATGAAGGACGGCAAGCTTCAGTACGTCCACAACTACGTGGCCCGTGAGTACCTGCAAGTGACATCCACGGAGCCCGTTCCCGCCGGGCGCCACCAGTTGCGGTACGAGTTCGAGGTAACCGGCAAGCCCGACATGGCCAAGGGGAAGGGCACTCCGGGGCGAGCCCAACTCTACATCGACGGCAACCTGGTTGGTCAGGCGGAATTCCCGGTCACCACGCCGCTGAGCCTGGGCCTGACCAGCGGCCTCGTGGTGGGCGCCGATCCAGGCGCAACGGTCGCGCCGTTCTACGATTCGCCGTTCGAGTTCACCGGCACGGTCTACAGCGTGACGTTCGACCTCAGCGGCGACGTGATCAAGGACGACGAGGCCGAGATGCGCCGCATCATGGCGCGGCAGTAAACATCGGACATAGGACTGGCGGTCCTTCAAGGACCGCCAGTCCTAGAACGAGCCAATGTCAAGACCAGAACCACTTCTGTGCGGTCAGTACTATCACATCTACAAGCGCGGCAACGACGGCAGACCCTTGTTCCGGGAAAGGAGGAACTATGACTACTTCCTGGAACTGTACGCCAGGTACGTGGAACCGGTCGCTGAGACGTACACTTGCTGCCTGATGAGCAATCATTTCCACTTCTTGGTGCGAATCAGGGGCTCGCAGGACTGCCAGTCCTTGGAGGACTGGCAGTCCTATGAGGCGAGCCGCGCATTCTCCAACCTGTTCAGCACCTACGCCAAGGCATTCAACAAGGCCTATCAGCGCACAGGCAGCCTGTTTGAGAAGCTCTCCAGACGCAATCTGGTGGACAGAGACCGCTACTTCACCTATCTCGTGGTGTACATCCACCGCAACCCGCAGAAACACAGATTCGCAGACGACTTCGGTCGCTGGCCTTGTTCGTCGTACAGGGCGATCCTCTCGCATGGTGCATCACGAGTGGACCGTCAGGCCGTTCTGGACTGGTTCGACGGTCGGTCTGGTTTTGAGGAGGCCCATGTTACCTTAGTAGATGAAACCATTATCGAACCGTTGATTGCTGGCGACAAGGACTGAGGGCTGGCGGTCCCTCAGGTACCGCCAGAACTAGTGTGCACCGACAGACTCTGCCTGGCAAGAACAGGCGTACGAAAAACGAAGAAGGAGATATTGAAATGACAACCAAGAAGGACCAGGAGTTTCCCCTCAAGGTGGGCCGCAACGTCTACCCGCCGCCGGAGTATCGCTACCCGGACGCAAAGATCTCTTTGATCTACAAGGACTCCGTCGCCGACTTCCCGAAGCCTCTCCAAGCGCCGGAGGATGCGCCCAACATCCTGCTGGTGCTTCTAGATGACGTGGGCTTCGGCTGGCCCAGCGTCTTCGGCGGCCTGGTGGAGATGCCGGCGGCAGAGCGCCTGGCTAATGATGGGCTGCTGTACAACCAGTTTCACACCACGGCCCTATGTGCACCTACCCGGGCCGCGCTGCTGACCGGACGGAATCATCACACCGTCCACACGGGCATGATCGGTGAGCTGGCGACCGGGTTCCCGGGCTATGACGGCAT
>JAUWLF010000020.1 GCA_030613785.1 Chloroflexota bacterium
CGCCGGAGATTATCGGAATCTCTTTGCGTAACATCGATACGGCGCAATCGTATGGGGCGGCCTCGTACTGGCCTTCTTGCATCAGATGGGTGAAGCACATCAGGGAATGTTGCCCGGGCGCAGTGCTGGCTGTAGGTGGGGCAGGCTTCTCCCTCTTCGGCCGAGAGATCATGAGACAGCTTCCTGAGCTGGATGTTGGCATCTATCTAGAGGGAGAGGAGTCCTTCCCCGAGCTTCTGGACCATCTGCATCAGCCAGAGACAGTGAAGGGGGTCTATTATCGCTCAGATGCCCAGGTGGTGTTCACTGGCCCCAGGGAGTTTCTCGATTTTGATTCCATTCCCAAGCCACGAAGGGATATCCTGGACCTATCTTGGTATGAAGACTCGCGAGGCGTGGGCGTTCAAACCAAGCGCGGATGCGTTTTCGACTGCATGTACTGCACGTACCCCTTCCTATCGGGCCGGAAACTGAGGCTCCGCTCGCCCGAGAAGGTGGGCGAAGAGGTAGAGATGCTGAGGCGGGAACATGGTATAGGCGAGGTTTTCTTTGCGGATAACATCTTCAACTGGCCATTGAGTCACGCGGAAGCCGTCTGCCAAGAGCTCATTCGAAGAGGGCTCGATGTCCGGTGGACCGCCTACTTCTCGGAAAGAGCGATTACGGCCGATTTCGTTGAGCTGGCTCTGGACTCTGGCTGTGTCCACTTTGAGTTCTCGCCAGATGGTTGCAATGACGCCGCTCTTGAGAAGCTGGGAAAGGGAATAGGGCGGGAACAACTCGCGGCTACTTATCACCTCCTCGAAGGATATCCACGCGCCAGATTCTTGTGCAATCTCATGTGGAACTACCCACAGACCGGATGGCGAGACTTCCGCGACCTCCTGAGCCTCGTATTCCAACTGCTACGAATGAAGAACGTGGTTGGCATAGGTGTTTCCAACATGCGGATTCTTCCTAATACGAGATTACACAAGATTGCGATCCAGGAGGGACGCATCAGCTCAGACGATCCGTTGCTCAGGCCGACGTTCTACGACCCTTTTCCCTGGAGTGTGGTCAGCGCTCTGATAAACTCCTTCGGGAGAGCACTCAAAGCGATCAAGAACCTGACCGGATTGCCACGCTGCAGGTAGAGTCAGCGGGATTGCCGAGGGCTAGAGCGAAGCGCTCATACTAGGCCCAGAATTGCTGAGTTAGTTCGGTCGAATTGAGGGAGCACTCTCAAGCGGCGCTCATTTCACAGGTGTCCAGGATGGCGGGTGCAGGCTTACTATCCGAAGTACGCGGGCCGTGGGCCATGACCGGAGCTCAACCATGCCGGTGCGCTTCCAGGGCAAAGGTGCTAGCATTGCAGAAGGCTCTGGTCACGAACATGAGGGCAGGCTATGTGCCGGGGGGGGCGTGGTGAAGAAGGTTTCCATTGTTGTTCCAGTGTACTACAACGAACTGAATCTGCCGCATCTGTTCTCACGGCTCTTCGCTCTAGCGGAGGCCAATCCGCAATATGACTTCGAGTACGTTTTCGTCGACGATGGTTCTGGGGATGGATCCTTTGATCTGCTCGCGGAGCTGGCGGAACGGGATTCCCGAGTTCGTGCGGTGAGGCTGTCGAGGAACTTTGGCTCAAACCCCGCCACGCTGGCAGGAATGCACTACGTGACGGGAGACTGCGTGGCGATGATTGCAGCGGATCTTCAAGACCCTCCCGAGATGATCACCACGATGCTGCAGAGATGGGAGGCTGGGAAGAAGGTTGTGCTAGCCACCAGGGAGGACCGAGGGGATCCCCTCGTGAGCAGGCTTCTGTCCTCTGCGTTCTACTGGCTGTTCAGGCGCCTGGCAATCAGGGACATGCCCGCGGGGGGATGTGATTTTGCGCTGCTTGACAGGCGAGTCGCCGACATACTAGTAGAGATAGGTGAGAAGAACCCGTATCTCATAGGTCTCACCCTGTGGCTCGGTTTTGACCGCGACGTGGTGCATTACACGCGTCAGAAGAGAGAGCACGGCAAGTCGAGATGGACTATTGCCAAGAGAGTGAAGTACTTCATCGATGCTCTAGTAGCCTTCACCTACGCGCCGATCCGCCTTGTCTCGGCTCTGGGCATTGCATTGGCATTGCTCGGTTTTGGGCGGGCAGTGCTTGTGGGCTTCGCACGAATACTATATGGGATTTCCCCGCCGGGATGGAGTTCATTGATGGTGGTATTCCTGTTGGTTTCGGGGGTGCAGTTGATAACCCTGGGCGTTTTTGGAGAATACCTGTGGCGCAATTTCGAGGAGACCAGGAAGCGGCCTTCCTTCATAATAGACCAGGTAGTGGGGATTGACAGACCAGACAGGGAGGCAGTGGCAGTGATGGAAAGCCGCCAAGTGGTCGCAAGAGACCGCGAGGGAGATGACTAAGTAGCAGACGACGGTTCCGGTGATCGTGCCAGGGGCGGCACGACGTCTTGACCGGTCGCCCGCCCCAGAACTGCAAGTGGTGAACGCTGTCGATGGTGTTGACGCTTCCTCACCGGACCAGAGACCTGACGAAGGTCATTCAGGGCATGACATGGTGCAACTCCGGTATCAGCCCCAGCCGGGCTGTTCTGGGACACATTATGATGCGGGGGGTACTGTCTAGATGAAGCCCAAGGTTCTGGTCATTGGCCTGGATGGTGCAACGTGGGACGTCCTGCTGCCAATGACTGACAAACTGCCGAACATCGCCAGACTGCTCCGCGTCGGAGCCTGGGGCCGCCTAGAGAGCTGCATCCCCCCCGTCACGGCTCCAGCGTGGAAGTGCTACAGCACCGGCAAGAACCCAGGCAAACTGGGCGTGTTCTACCAGGTTGCGATAGACTTTGAAAAGGGCCGTCAAGAACTGATCGACTCTCGTTCCTTCCACAGTCTCGACATGTGGGACTATATGGGAGCTGCTGGGCAGCGGGTTGCCATAATCAACATGCCCACCACCTTCCCACCCAAGCCAGTGAATGGCATCATGGTCACGGGGCCGTACTCTGACAACTCTGGTTACACTTATCCTCCAGGGTTGGAAACTAGCCTCCGGGCGCGGCACTGGCGTCTCTTCGCTGACGAACTCCTCATGTCTGACTCAAAGGCAGACTCCATCGATGAAGTCATACGAGTAATGAAATCACGCTTCGATCTGGCCAAAGAGGTGTTGCTTGAGCAGGACACTGATTTCTTGCACGTCACAGTCTTTCACATCGACACAATCCAGCATTTCCTCTGGGGAACACCAGAGATGGAACGAGCATGGGTTGCCATTGATCAGTTCCTAGGGGAGTTGCTGGATGTGATACCAAGAGAGAGTCACGTGATCCTGATGTCTGACCACGGTTTTGAGGAGACGCAGGACACGTTCTACATCAGCAGCTGGCTAGCCAACGAAGGATACTTGACGCTTCGAGCAAGCATCAAACTCGTTGACTGGATGGCCAAGATGGGCATAACGCGTGATAGAGTCTACTGGATTCTGAGACGCACGGGACTAATCCACATTGCAAGAAGGCTACCCAAAGCGCTCCTCCGCACCGTCGGCTATGCACTTCCTGCGAAGGGAGGCATCGTGCAGTCTGAGAGCCTGGCGTACATGGTAGACTTTCAGCGGTCGCAGGTTGTTCCTATTGCCAACATGATTTTCCTGAACCCCCACCTCGATAACCGGGAGAAGCTGATTCAAGAGTTGGTGGAGCGACTTAAGCAACTCCGGCTACCCGGCGAGAAAGAGACGTTCGTCTTGGACGTCCTGCGCAGAGAAGACATCTTCACCGGCGATTATGTTGACCAGGCGTTTGACCTGTTCTTGAAAACTCGTCCCAATCTGTTCGTCAGTCATCGACTCAAGCGGGACCCGGATCCTTTCAGCCCCAGGGACAGCACCTGGAAAGCTCAGCACAACTTTGAGGGCATCTTTCTGGTTTCCGGACCATCGGTGCGCTCTGGTCGGCAGCTTGACGGCGTCACGCTGGTGGACCTGGCCCCCACCATCATGCACCTCATGGGTATCGAGATCCCCAACGACATGGATGGACGGGTGATTCTGGAAGCGTTCGATGCCAACTCGTCTATTGCGAGGCGCAAGCCCCGATACCAACGGGTGGATGGCAATCTGGCCAGTGGAACAGGCGACGGCCAGGCAGCGGATCAGCGGGATGACGATGCCATCATGGAGCGTCTGCGGAGGCTAGGCTACATTGAATAACAGCGGCGTCGCGGAAACGGAAGCTGCCCCGAGCGTAGGTCAGGGAGACTAGGGTGTGAGTCTTCAATCCCACAGAGCATCGAGCGCTCAAGTTGGCTGGCTCCGGAACGCGCTTGGATTCGTTGCAAGACGAGGCGAGTACATCGCGCTCGCACTATTGATCGTCGTCGTGAGCATCATCAGCGTTGCATGGAACATCCAAGATACCCGCCCTATGCCCAAGCAGGATGCTCATGACTATCTGATCAAGACACTGCAGTTCGTTGACAGGCTGGACCAGCATGGAGGTGCTCGATTCTGGCAGGCACTGGCGGATCTCGATCTGAGGGGGCGGCCGCCCGCCTACCAACTCCTCAGTGTTCCCTTTGTCTGGCTGTTTGGACGCTCCACAGATGGCGCCGTGTCCGTCAACATCCTGTTCCAAGCTCTTCTCCTGCTGGCCACATACGGCATCGCAAAGGTTGTCAAGAACGGCAGGGCTGGGTTGCTCGCGGCTTTGATAGTCGCTGCCTATCCGCCAATCCTTAACCTTTCACGCATCTATATGCCGCATTACGCCGTCGTGGCCTGCGTAGCGCTGAGCGTGTGGCTGTTGTTGCTGTTGGTCAAAACGCGTTCGCCAAAGGTCGCCTGGCTCTTCGGTGCATCGCTGGGCTTCGGTGCGCTCGTTCGTCACCACTTCCCTGTCTTCTACCTGGGAATTCCGACGATTGTGTTCGGCTTCTATATGCTGTTGTTTCAGACTGAGCCGAGGCTGCCTTCTAGCTTCGGAGAATTGCCCGGTTGGCTAAGGCACAAGCTCAGCGACCGATTCTTCCTGCGTGGCTTGCTGCCGGCAGGACTGATCGCAGTTGGCTTGAGCGCGGCCTGGTATCTGACTGAAGGTCGGCAGCTCCTTCCGATCGTCGAAGGGGTCATGGAATGGGATGTGGTCATGACGGGGGGCTTTCCTGATGTGGCGCCTTCCTTCTGGTGGTACGCCTTGACGACACCCGGCGCTATCTCGAACGTCTTTGCAGTTCTCCTGGCTCTGGGTCTGTTGATGGCGATGATCAAGCAGCGAGTCCACACTAGCGTGCTGGCCTTCACTTTCGTGGCTGGGTACTTCTCCCTTTCTTTGATGAACACCCGGATCTGGGTGCAATTCGCCAGTTTGCTTCCGGTCGCTGCTGCTCTCACGGCGATCTGGATCGTGGAAATCGCCGATCTGGCTGATCCAACGAGGGCTGGGGGTTGGCGCACGGTGCGGCTCAGCAAGGCAGATCGCCAGAAAGGACAGATGGTCGTTTCCCAGGTTGACGGGACGACATTCACCCTGCGCTTGCCCCCAGGGGATGCGCTGTGGGACTCCATTGAGCTAGACACTCTGCTGCGAATCACGCGCCAGGAAGAGCAGGCAGCAAAGACAAGGTACATCGTGCGGCTGGCGCGGGAGAGAAGTGCTGGCCGTCTGACATCCGCCGCCCTCACTGTCGTTTGCGTCATCGTTGCCGTCTTTGTCTTCTCCGTCGTGACCTGGGGCACGCAATCGTGGAGCCGGCCCGTCGCTGTGGCATTGGGTGCGCCGCTGGATACCACCACTTGTTCAGAGAGATTCATTCTGGCGTTCTGTCCAAACCCGGCGGCGGATAGCGATTGGCACCTGCGCGACATTCTAGAGATCGTAGTGGGCGATCCAGCGTGCAGCAGCCGCGAGTGCAAGCTGATGGTGGTGTCAGTCAACCAAGAGTTCGATGCCAGCGCATTCAAGGTCGTTCTGATGCAAGACTTTCCGGAACACCCAGTAGAGGTGGGCCGACCAGGGGGGAAGTTCGGCAACCAACCGTACAACTTCATCTTGTTGCTGGAGAGCGACTACGTCGCGTATCAGCTCCTTGAGCCGGGAGAGAGGTGCAGAGGGGGCAACCGACGTACTTGCACCATAGAATTCCTGCAATCGCCATCGGCTATCTTTGCGGATACACATCAAGATGTAGCTTCTTTTCTGCTTCCGCTGGGGCGGACAGCCGTGCTAATCAAGCGCACCAGATCCCTGACGTATGAGGAAGCTGTGCAATCGATTGAAGCCCTTCAAATGCCAGAGCACGAGAAATCGCAACTGCTGACTGAAGTTGAGGGACTTCCGCTTTCGTACTGATGTCGGTCCGCCTCGCACGGCGCCGCGAGAAGCCAGCGGACGTGGTCCCTGCTGGCCCTGCGGGGGAAGGCTGCTTTCGGCGAGAGCGACTGGGCGCTCTGCTTCTTGTGGTCAACTGTAGAGTTGGCGTGGTGGCAAAGGGAACATGACATCTGACTTGACCGAGGATCCTATGGCAAACGACCGATCGTCGAAGAGCGTATGGATAGCGCTATTGATGGGGCCGGTTCTCCTCGTGTCGGTCGCGCTTCTTGGTGCTAGGTGGGCCAAGGCAGCCGAGTCTTCGTGCCAGCATTGCGCCGAGTGGAGCAAGGATCCGCCTGGTCTCAGTCGGACGTTCGTGGACCACAGTTTGGTAGCTGCTGACCTCACAACCTCAACACTGACACCCTCGGCGACTGACAGGAGCGCTGTGACTTTGGTCCGTAACTTTGAGTTGACCAGAACGTCGTATGTTGCTCTCGCCTTCAGGTGCTATCCCAAGCCCGTCTCCCCATTTGGCATCGAGATAGACAGGCTTAATCTCTTCCCTGCTATGCTGACAAATGAAGCCGAACGAGTCCGGTACGAAACCGAGGTGTTCCCTGATCTATTGGATGCGTTCAAGGAGAGTGGTGCGAATTGGACCAGAATCATGATCCGGTGGCGTGAACTGGAACCGGAGGACAAAGACCCTGAGGAGTATGAGGGTTGGGGCTACTATGATTCCAAGCTCGCCTCAGTCGCTGAGACGGGAGCGCGAATGATCGTCATCATAGGAGCCAATCCTGACTGGGCGGCATCGACGCTTGATGGGCCGATTGACAAGGTTCCCATCCAGGAGTTCACAGAAATGCTCACCGCCGTGGTGAGCCGTTACAAGGATGCACCATACTACGTCAAGCATTGGGAGCTATACAACGAGCCGGACAACGTGCTGGCCTGGGGTTACTACGGCCAGGAATATGCGGAGATGCTTGAGGCAGCATACGCGACTATCAAGGCTGTCGATCCGGTCGCACAGGTGCTCATGGGAGGGCTGGCCTATGACTGGTTCACAGAGTACGGTGGGCCCTTCAATCGGTACTTCATTGACGATGTGCTGGAAGCGGGGGGCGAGGACTACTTCGACATCATGAACTTCCACTACTTCACTGATTTCCATTCAGAGTGGGATGAGCAATACAACTACCAGTACGGGAAGGACCTCATTGCCAAGGTCAACTACATAGTGGAGAGATTGGGCATGCACGGTGTGACGAAGCCCATGATGTGCACCGAGTTGGCCGAGCACGGCTACGCTTCAGACAGTGGGTCGCTGCAAAGACAAGCCAACTACGTCGTTCAGGGCTATGCTCGAGGAATGTCAGTGGGACTGCAAACCATGGTCTGGTACGCCCTGATCACTTATGACGAGCATGAGCAAGGCCTGCTGTTTGATGATCTGTCTCCCAAGCCGGCTTACCTCGCCTATCAGACTCTGGTGAGCGAACTGGGTGGGGCGACGTATCGAAGAGCCTTCGCAAGTGGGGATCCCCTCATTGAAGGGTACGTTTTCGAAATGCCATGCGGTGAAGAGAAGACGGTGCTGTGGGCCGAGGGCCCCACATCGGCAAGCTTCCCTGTCATTGACCGGCTGCGTGTGGTGACTCGAAATGGCGATGAGTCGCTCATAGTGGATGGAGGCCCAGGTGACTTGGACGGCGACCGGGACGGACAGGTCAGGGTAGGTGTTGGCCGCAGGCCCGTCTACGCCCAGGCCGACCCGTAGTACCCGGGGATCAAGACCATCTTGCGGTACCATCCGGAGAGTCGGTGCGATCACCATGGGTCCGGCGATAGGGCGGTCGTTGATGTCATGGAGCACCTTCCTTGCTTGACAGAGCCTACTTACTTGGATCGATCTTGAGCATCTGCGATCCAAGTAGGTGACAAACCGAGTTCCACCGGCAGCAGCACAGCGAGCGCCACCACGACATCCTCGGTAGGGGCGATCGATGCGGCCCAGGAGTCGGGGGGCACGACGCATGGGGGGAGGACTCGGTTGGATTGCATCTCTGAGAAGTCACGCTATGCACTTCGGATCCGACGTGGTTGCAAGAGGGTGCCCTGCCGGGCTCAAGAAAAGGTTCCGTTTCATCGCAGGACGGGCTGAGCACTTGGGGCTCGCTGTCTTGGTTGTGGTCGTGACCCTCACTAGCGCTGCCTGGAACGTCCAAGATACCCGCCCCATGCCGATCCAAGATGCTCACATCTATCTGACCAAGGCCCTGCAATTCAGTGACACGATTCAAGCGGGAGCAGTGACTGGATCGTGGCGGTCAGTTAGCCGTTTGGGTTTCCAGGGTCGGCCGCCTCTCTATCAACTCCTCACCGTCCCCTTCATCTGGCTGTTTGGACGGTCGATGGATGCTGCCTTGTCTGTCAACCTGGTGTTTCAGGCTGTTCTCATAGTATCTACTTACGGCATCGGCAGCCTGGTCAAGAATCGCAGGGCTGGATTGCTGGCCGCCCTCTTGGTCGCTGCCTACCCGCCCGTCCTCAACCTCTCTCGCATGTATCTGCCGCACTACGCTGCGGTGGCCTGTGTTGCTCTGAGCCTCTGGCTGCTGCTGTTGCTTATCCAAACCCGTTCGGTGAGAATTGGGTGGCTCTTTGGCGCATCACTGGGTCTCGGTGCGCTGGTGAGTCACTACTTTGTTTTGCACCTGTCAGTGCCCACGGTTCTTTCCGGCCTCTACATGACGCTGTTCCAGACGAACCCGAGATGGCCTCACAGTCTGGGAGCCGCGCCGAGTTGGCTGCTGGCGAAGCTGAGAGATACCTTCGTCCTGCGTGGCCTGGTGCCGGCAGCCCTGATCGCCGTGGCACTGATGGCGCCGTGGTACCTGACCAACGGCCTGGAGCTCTTTTCGATCCTCGAAAGGATCATGGAATGGGAGGACGTGGCGGTAGGGTTTCGGGAGGTAGAGCCTTCCTTCTGGTGGTATGCGCTGACCATGCCCGGCGCGATCTCGAGGGTGTTTGCCGTCTTCTTGGTGGGCGGTCTGGTGGCAGGGATCATCGAGCGGCGGGTGTACACCAGTGTGCTGGTTATCGCTGTCTTGGCCGCGTATTGTAGCCTCTCCTTAGAGACCACCTGGGCGTGGTACCGATTCGCCCCGGCGCTTCCAGCCGCTGCCGCTCTTACAGCGTCTTGGGTTGTTGACGTTGCCGACTGGGGCTTTCCCTCAAGAGCTGGCAAATGGCGCGCAGCGCGCGTCGCCAAAGTCGATCGGGACAAGGGACAGATAACTGTCACGCAGGTTGGTGCGGCGGCACTCACACTGCGCTTGCCGACTGACCATCGGCTGTGGGACTCGATCGAGGAGGGCAGGTCGCTGCAAATCACGCCGAAGGCGGAGAGAGGCGGAAAGACGAGGTACATCCTGCGGCGGGCGCCAGAGCGAAGTACCGCGAGCCTGGTCTCCATGGGTTTGGTCCTCGTCTGCGCAGGTGTGGCTGCTTTCAACTTCTCCATGGTGACGTGGGGCGTGCAGCCGTGGAGCCTGCCGATTGCGAAGGCTCTGGGCGCGCCAGTGGATTCTGAGACTTGCTTGAAGAGATTCGCCGTCGCGTTCTGTCCAAACCCGGCTAGGGATGAGGATTGGCATGTAGGTGACATTGTTCAGATCGTACTGGACGATCCGGCGTGCGATGACCGTCGGTGTCATCTGGAGGTTGTGTCGGTGGAGGTGGAGTTCCGATCTGCGGTGTTCAAACAGTATCTTGCTCAAGAGTTTCCCGGAGCCCATGTTGAGGTCAGGGGGCCCGGAGGAGGTCCGCATGGGAGCCGACCTTTTGCCTTCAACGATGTGCTTCGGGCCGATCACGTACTGTACACATCACTTCAAGAGGGACAAAGGTGCAGAGAAGGATTGCCGCTGATCTGCACAATGCATTTTCTGCGGGAGCCACCCGCCGTGTTCGCCGATACACATCGGGAGGTAGCTTCTGTTGCGCTTCCGACTGGACGGTCTGCCACGTTAGTCAAGCGCACGAAGCCCCTGACGTACGAAGAAGCAAGGGCGTCCATTGAAGCGTTCAATGTCCCTGAGGAGGAGAAGGCGCGTTTGTTGTCCGAGATCGATGAGCTGTTTGGCCCTGCACGCTGACCGTCTGCATCTTCGAGCGCGGTGCAGCACCCTGTCGCTCGCAGGCCCGACTTGGATCCTTGCTGGCCCTTCAGCGTGCGAGTACCAGGGTGATGGGGCCGGTCCGCGCAACGACCAGAGCCTACCAATGGATTCGCAGACCGAATAGATGGGTGCATTTCGTTGCTCTCCAAGACCAGGCACCTGGTGGTGTTTGGTATGCATGCGTGGAATGGGGAGATCTGCCTAAGTGAAGAGAGGTGTTCTTCGAGGGAATCTGTTGAGGTCGGCCAGCCTGGTGATGGTTGGCTTGGCTGTCAGCGGCGCAACGGGTTTCATCCGCGAGATGGCTATCGCCAACCATTTCGGCGCGAGCAGACTGACTGATATCTACCTCATCGCCTTCACCATCCCTGAGTTCTTCCTCGTGATGTTGCCCATTGTAGTCAATTCCGCCCTGGTTCCTCTGCTGATGGAGCGGCGTCTTGGCAAAGGGGAGAAGAGTGCCTGGAGGCTCCTGGGAGCCTGCTCAGTCGTCCTCACTGTTGGCCTGGGTGCATTTGCCCTTCTTGCGTGCGTCACCTCGCCTACCTACTTGCGGCTACTTGCACCGGGGTTCAGCCAGCATGATATCGATTTGGCCAGCAGTATGACCAGAATAATGCTCCCGGCAGTGGCGCTGATGGGCATCTCGGCGGTGATTGCTGCTGCTCTGAACGCCTATCAACACTTCCTGTTGCCGGCCTTGTCAGCCGCTGCCTATAATGTGACGTTTGTCGTCGTCACCGCGACCGCTGGACCGGCTATGGGCGTGAAGGGGCTGGCATGGGGAGTGCTCTTGGGGGCGGCAGCAGCCCTCTTCTTGCAGTTACCTCAACTCCGGATCCATGTCCCCTCAGGTTGGTCCGTCGACCTTGCACACCCGGTTACAGAGAGCAAGGATTTCTGGCGGCTCGCGGCTCCGTTCTTGGTAGGCTATGGCATTCATCATCTGTCGCTGCTGATCGATCGGTCGATGGCTTCTATGTTGCCTATCGGCAGTATCGCCGCTCTGAATTACGCCTATCGCACCAATCTAGTCGTGGGGCAGCTTCTGGGTGTGGCTGTCTCTACAGCTCTCTTTCCAACCCTGACCCAGCATGTGGCAAGAGGAGAGACAAGAGAACTACGCAAGGCTCTGGTCCTTGCGCTGCGGGTGATCTTGTTTGCCGGCCTCCCCGCTATGGCGGGTCTCGTTGTGCTCCGCGTACCGCTGACACGCCTTCTTTTCCAGCGTGGAGAGTTCGATGCAGGCGCCACGGCACTAACGGCGTCGATCCTGCCTTTCTATGCCTGGGGTGTGCTGGCAGACGCCCTTTGCCAACCGCTTTGGCGGGTTCTCTATGCCTATCGAGAGACCAGGGCAGTCATCTGGGTCAACGGTGTCAAGACAGGCTTGCGTCTGGTGCTGAATTGTGCCTTGATACCCTTCCTGATATATAATGGCATCGCCCTCTCGTTTTCTCTGGGGTTGACGGTTCAGCTCATCTTGCTCATCGTGTTGGTGAGGAGAAGGACACGGAGGCCCATTCAGGTTTCCAGTTCATCCGTGGAGGTAGATCGAACTGGCTAGGAAAAAGCTCAGAGTATCCGATGTGATCATGTACGTCGAGGAGGCCCTTCTGCTAGCCTTCTTGACGCTTCTCCCCTTCCACCTGGTCTTGAAGAAGCTGTTGCCTTCTCCCGTGGGAACGTACTGGAAGGAGGCAGTGATTGCCATACTTCTCCTAGGGTGGGTGGTTCGTTGCCTGCACTCTCGAAGCCTGGTGCGCCCGGGTGGAACGCTGGACCTCGCCGTTCTCCTGTTCTTGGCCCTGGTGTTGGTACACTTCGTCGTGGACAGGGATTGGCAGGTCAAAGCTTGGGGTCTGTACAAGGGTGTCATGTACTTGCCGCTCTACTTCGTCGTAGGTCCCATCCTTCAGCGTCGTGAACGATTGCGCAAGTACATTTGGGCGGTGCTAACCGTATCCGTACTGGTGAGCCTGGGAGGGATCTTGGAATACGTACTGGACACCACCCTCTGGCCTTCGGAGGAGATGTTCAGTATGCATGGATTCTACGGGGTCTACATCTATGCCACGCGGATCCGCCGGGTTTACTTCACCTTTGACTCGCCCACCACTCTAGCCAACTACCTAGGCCTGATGATACCGCTGGCTGTGGCCTTGATTCCAGCCACGAAGACCAGGCTCCGCAGGATCCTGCTCTTTGGCGCCAGCCTGCTGTTGCTTCTGTGTCTGCTTGTCACCTTCAGTCGTGGACTGTGGGTTGCCACGTTCGTGGCGCTGGTGGTCATGGCGCTCCTTAGTAGGAGAGCGATACCCGCAAGGTACCTCCGATACATCGGAGCATCACTGCTCGCTTTTGCTGCTCTGTGGGTCGCCATCGTCCTCCTGAATCCGTTTGGCGGTCACGAAACAGATGAGAATGTGCTGGAGCTCTTGAGCGATGACTTTCGAAGTGTTTCCCTCGGGTCGATTGTCTTCGATTTTGTGGACAGTCAGCCTGTTGAGCGGCAGCAGGAGGGAGCCGCGGACAGCTCACTGGTTGAGGTATGGACCATCGAAGGAGACACCCGTACCGTACTGTTTGAGCACCCACCACAGAAAGACCAGGCGAGATTATCATATCGGGTTCAGATCCCTTCGCACGCGGCGCTGAAGTTCGGCGTTGCGCTGGCGCCCGAGGTCTGGTCCCCGACCAAAGGGGATGGCGTGACATTCCAGGTATACCTGGAGAATGATGAGGGAGGCAGCTTCGTCTTCGTGCGCTATCTCAACCCCAAGAGCAATCTGACCGATCGCCGGTGGCGGAACTTCTTTGTCGACTTGTCACCCTACAGTGGCAAGGAAATGAGCCTGAGCTTCATCACAGAGTCTGGCCCGCGACAAGACTACAGCTACGATTGGGCCGGGTGGGCCGAGCCCCAGCTAGTCATCGTACCGGACGAGTTCTTCGCCAGCCTGCCCGCGGAGAACGCGATAGTCGCTTACACCAGTTCCATCGTCAACTGGAGAACCGATGAGACAAACTGGGACAGGATACAGTCTTGGCAGAGGTCACTGGCAGCTTTCAGGCAGAGCCCATTGTGGGGAATCGGTCTGGGTCGCAGCGGAGAGGCGTCGTTGCGAACCATGCCGGAGCAGGGCTTCGTCACCGAGAGCCAGGTGTTGAAGGCATTGGTGGAGATGGGACTCATAGGGCTGATCGTGTTCATGATTCTGTGGTATGCGGTTTTCCGCACAGCGTATCGCGTGTATCGACAGACCGAGAGTACTTACTACAAAGCATTGCTTTTGGGGATCCTGGGGAGCTTCATCGTGATCTTCCTCAACGGCCTCACCTTCCAGAACCTGGAGGTCAAACAAGTAAACGCGTACTTCTGGTTCTATCTAGGAGTAGTTGCGTTTCTGGACGCCGCTCCGGAGGATGAGTTGGAGGAAGCCGTGTCTCGAGCGCAACTGCCCGATGGCTGATCGAGCTCTAGTGTCGATAGTGGTGATCAGTTGGAACAGCGTCGCGTATCTGGAACGATGTCTGGATGCTCTCCGTCAGCAGACGTACCCCCATGTCGAACTTGTCGTGGTGGACAACGCTTCCCGAGATGGATCTGCGGAAGTGGTGGCAGAGCGCTTTCCTGAAGCGCGACTGGTCAAGAACACGGCCAATCAAGGATTCTGCAGAGCTTTCAACCAAGGGGTAAAGCTGACTTCGGGCAAGTACGTCATGGCGGTCAATCCAGATGTATTCATGACCGCGACGTTTCTTGACGAGTTGGTGAGGGTAGCTGAGAGCGACGAGCTTGTCGGATCTGTGACGGGCAAGTTGCTCAAAGCGGAGGCTCAGGAGACCCAATCATCCGACAGAATGATTCTGGATTCGACCGGGCTCTTCATCGACAGACGGCGTCGGACTTACGATCGCGGGCAGTGGGAGGTGGATGAGGGACAGTACGATTCCTCCACGGAGGTCTTCAGTGCTTGTGGAGCTGCACCGCTCTACAGGCGATCAATGCTGGAAGACGTGGCTCTGGACGGACAGTACTTCGACGAGGATTTCTTCGCCTACTACGAGGACGCTGACTTGGGTTGGCGAGCGCGGTTGCTTGGCTGGAAATGCAGATACGCTCCCCGTGCGGTCGCCTACCATGTAAGAGCTGGGAGGGACACCTTGTCGAGCGCTCTCCGGCATCGCCCTGGGCAGATTCATGCCGTCAAGAACAGGTATCTGATGCTGGTCAAGAACGATCTCGCTGCCCATTTCTTGCTTGACCTACCCCTGATCCTGATCAATGAGATCCCCCGGTTGCTCTACATCCTCCTACTGGCCCCGTCGCTGGCCAAAGGGCTGCTTGGCTTCTTTCGCTTGCTCCGACCGATGTTGCGAAAGCGCAAAGTTATCCAAGAACGAAAGGTCATACCGTCTTCCCGTATGAGAGAATGGTTGACACAATCAGCTTGCTGATGGTTCTCTACGAGCCCAGTTCCAGTGGGCACGGCACTCATGTTGTCTCCTTGGTCAAGAGCCTCAAGAACGACAGATACCGGATCACCGTCGTCTGTCCAACCAGTAACGTTCTGACCATAGAGAGATTGAGACGAGCAGGGGTCACGGTCGTGCCTTTGCCCATCCGCAAGCTGAGGAATGTCCGGGCACTACTCAGACTGGTGCGCCTTCTCAAGAGAGAGAAGGTGCACATCATCCATATTCACGGCCAAGAGGCCGGGATCTGGGGGCGAATTGCAGCATGGATAGCTGGTGTGCCCGTGGTAGTCTATACTCCTCAAACCGTGGACATCCGCCAGAAGAGGTTTCAAGGACTGTACTACTTGATCGAACGTCTGCTGGCTTCTGTTACGGACATGTTGATCTCCGTCAATGAAGGAGATCGCCTACGCTTGATAAGCGAGGGCATCATCTCGCCACAGAAGACCACCACCATACACAACGGTATTGAGGTTCGCGATTTCCCAGTTGGTGTGGACATAGGGACCACAAAACGAAATCTAGGGATTGAGTCAGAAGGACCAGTTGTGGCCCAGATAGGCCGACTCAGTGAGCAAAAGGGGCCTCTGTATCTCTTGGAAGCCGCAGCTCAGATCTCGCAAGTGCGCTCTGATGTCACGTTTCTGATGGTAGGGGAGGGCCCACTACGAGCTCAAATCGAGGCTCGGGCGAAGGAGCTGGGGCTTTCCAACAACCTGCTACTGCCAGGTTGGCGCAGTGACGTACCCGCTATCATGAGTTGCGTAGATGTGGTAGTACTTCCCTCTCTTTGGGAAGGTCTACCGTACGTCGTGTTGGAAGCGATGGCGAGTGCCAAGCCGGTGGTGGCCACGGCTGTCAACGGGTGCAGGGAGCTTGTCAGGCATGGCCAAACTGGGCTGCTCGTCCCGCCGGCAGATTCTCGGGCCCTCGCAGAAGCTGTCCTGACTCTGTTGAATGATAGGGAGACGGCGGTCCAGATGGGCGAGCACGCCCGCCAATTGGTGGAGAAGAGTTTCTCACTAGACAGAATGGTAGGCCGTGTAGATGCGGTGTATCAGGAGCTGGTGAAGGATCGAGAGAGACTACGACGACTGAGTAGCCAGCAGTAGCTCGCTCAACCTGTTGGCGTGACGGTGTTGGTCACTGGCAACAGAGCCCTGCCCAGGAGAAGCTCACTTCGGCAGGCTTGGTGGCAAGTCGGGAGGCGCCGCTTAGTGACATGAGAATCCTAATGCTCAATCCGCCTTTCTTGCACAAATACTCCCGATCACAACGAAGTCCTGCGGTTACGAGAAGTGGGACCCTGTACTATCCCATCTGGCTGGCCTATGCGACAGGGACGCTGGAACAAGCTGGCTACGACGCCAGGTTGGTAGATGCCCCTGCCATGGGCTATGATCTGGACGATGTGCTCCAAGTCGCGCGGCAATTCAGGCCACGGGTGGTGGTCCTTGATACAAGTACCCCCAGCATCTATGGCGACGTGGCTGTGGGGAAAGCCATCAGGAATGCCCTGAGTGACAGCTTCATCATACTGGTCGGGACTCATGTTTCCGCTTTGCCGACCGAGACGCTGGAACTGGCTCCCGAGATAGATGCGGTGGCGAGACGCGAATACGACGACACTTTGCTGGATCTAGCTCAGGCGCTGGACGGGGGGGGTGCTCTTACAACGGTCACGGGGCTGAGCTTCAGAGAGGAAAACGGGGAGATAGTCCACAATCCGAATCGTCCCTTCATCCCGGACCTAGACCGCCTGCCGTTCGTCAGCCGAGTCTACAAGAGACACCTGACAATTGAGAACTACTTCTATTCCATCACTCGTTATCCTGTGATTGCGGTTGTCACCGGCAGGGGTTGCCCCCATCGCTGCATTTACTGCCTCTATCCGCAGACCATGTACGGGCGTGGTTACCGGTACCGGAGCGTTGACAGCGTGCTGATGGAATTTGAATACATCAAGCGAGAGTTGCCTCAGGTGCGGGAGATCTTCATTGAGGATGACACGTTGACCGTGAACACAGGGCGGGTTCAGGAGTTGAGCGAGCGACTCATAGCCAGGGACTGGGACGTTCCCTGGACAGCGAACTCCAGGGCTGACGTGGACTACGAGACTCTCAAGCTGATGAAACGTGCCGGCTGTCGCTTGCTTTGCGTGGGATTCGAAAGCGGGGATCAGGGAATGCTTGACGCTATAGGCAAGAGCATGACCCTCGACCGAATGCGCAGATTTGCTGAGGATGCAAGGAAAGCCGGACTACTGGTTCACGGTTGTTTCATGGCTGGCAACCCTGGAGAGAGTCGGGAGACTCTGAGCAAGACCTTGGAGTTCGCCAAAGAGCTGAATCCAGACACGGCTCAGTTCTTTCCTATGATGGCGTATCCTGGTACTGAGGCATATGCGTGGGCTGACGCAGAAGGGTACTTGGAGACCAAGGAGCATTCCCTGTGGCTGACCGCTGAAGGACTGCACAGTTGCGTGGTGAGCTCCGAGGCTCTGTCCAGCAGGGAGGTAGTCGAGTTCTGCGACACAGCGCGAAGATCATTCTATCTACGTCCCCAGTACCTTTTCATGAAGCTCAAACAAGTCGTATCTCAGCCAAGTGAGCTTGCCAGAACCATGAAGGCACTGAAGACCTTCTTGCCTTATCTGTTTCGGGGCTCATCAGCTTCAACTGGTCGGGACAGTTGCCTTCATCACTGACGTTGTCTTCGGAGGATCGGGAGGATGCTCGCCCGCATGGACAACAGAATCTCAGCCCTCCTCTTGTTGAGCGACCTTACCCTGACGGCATTCGCCCTCTATCTGGCTGATCTTGTGCGGCATCAGGTGCAACTTGGTAAGCCGATAGGACCGGGTCAAGTCTACCTCACCCTCGATGTCTACTTGATTGTCCTCGTCTTGTGGCTTGTTGGGTTTCGAGCTCCCAAGGTGTACGGTCACAGAAGACTGGCCGACTTCTCTGCCGAACTGAAGGGAGTACTTGTCGCCGTTTCCCTTGGCGGCATAATGCTGGCCAGTATCTTCTACCTAACTCACAACGATGATTTCTCACGGTTACTTCTTGTCTACTTCTTGGTCTTGGACGTAGTTTTGCTCATCGGCTTCCGCCTCATCGCCCGCGCTGTCTGGGATTGGCTGAGGGCTCGTGGGCACATGACCAGAACGGTTCTGGTTGCTGGCACAGGGCGCATGGGGCAAGAAGCGGGGAGGGCAGTGCTCAAGCACGGGTGGATGGGATTGGAGTTGCGTGGCTTCGCGGGCGATGACGCAGACAGTCGCCATCTCCCTGGTCCCGTGCTAGGACGCCTCGAGGAGATTGCGGAGGTTGTTGGGCAGCACAAGATCGACGACGTGGTTGTTGCTATGTCCTACGATCATCGGCAAGCCATCGTAGACACCGTGCGGCGGCTGCGCAACATACCCGTGAAGATTGAACTGGTCCCTGATATTCTCGATATTGCCTTGACAAAGGCGAGGGTCTACGATCTTGATGGGCTGCCTCTGATCGGGGTACGTGGGCCCGTCATGGGTGCTGTCGACCGGCTGGAGAAGCGAGTGTTTGACTTGCTTGTAGCGGCTCTCTCTGCCGTGGTATTCCTTCCAGTGATGGTGATCGTAGCACTATTGATCAAGCTGGATTCGCCAGGTCCAGTGTTTTTCACACAGAGGCGGATTGGCGAGAACGGGAAGCCTTTCAAGATCTACAAGTTCAGAAGCATGGTGGTAGACGCCGAAGAACGTCTCAAGGAAGTACTGGGGCACACCGGGCTCGTTGAGCCTGTCCTCAAGATTAAGAAAGACCCGAGGGTGACACGGGTCGGCAGGATGCTGCGCCGTACGAGTTTGGATGAACTACCACAGCTATTCAATGTGGTCAAGGGAGAAATGAGCTTGGTGGGACCGCGACCGGAAGAGAAACGAATAGTCGAGATGTATGACACTTGGCATCGCCAGAGATTGGTGATCAAACCGGGGATGACGGGGCCCATGCAAGTCAAGGGCCGGGCAAACCTCTCACTCGACGAGAGGGTGGAACTTGAACTGGCTTACATTGCCAACTACTCGCTCTTGGGGGACATCAGCATAATCCTGGCCACGATCCCTGCGGTCATATCGGGAAGGGGATCATACTGATGAAGCAATACCCTTCTGCGATGGTCCGTCTTGCGCACTGGGCCACATTTGGTCGAGTGACTGTTAGGAGAGGCTGACCTACCCTGTGGAAGCCGGCTCGCTTTGACCGATTCAAGCGGAGCCAAGAGACGAATCCACCGAGTCTGGTGGATGGAGACTTGCACCGGAGGCCACAGTCGTGGCAGTCCCATCTGATTCGAACTCAACTACGTCGAAGAGGATTCAATGAGAGTTCTGCACGTGATACAGCGTTACTGGCCGTGCATAGGTGGCGCGGAGCGATACCTTCAAGAGGTATCTGAGAGACTTGTCCGCGAAGGTCACGAAGTAACCGTCTACACCACCGACGCTCGGGACTTGGAGTACTTCTGGAATGCTGAGAAGGCAGCGATGCCAATCGGCGAAGAGGTTCACAACGGCGTTCGCATTTGTCGCTTCCCCGTTCGGCACATGCCTGGCTCCCGCATTCTCTATCCTGCTGTCAGACGCCTTCTCGCCCTCGTGTCATCTCTGCCCTTGGATGTAACGCCGTTTCTCTTCTCCCTGTCTGGCCTGACTCCTCGCGTGCCGGCGCTGGCCAGACACCTGCAGGGCCTTGAAGACGAATTCGATATCGTCGGAGCCATGACCATCTGTTTCGAAAGCATCATCCTCCCTGCGCTTTGCTTCGCTCAAGCAAGAGGGGTACCCTTCGTCCTGTATCCCCTGATCCACCTTGGCGAGGGCGAAGGCAGCGACTTGAGACGATACTACACGATGCAACACCAGCTAGAACTGGCACGAAGAAGCGACATGGTCTTTGCTCTAACTCAACTGGAGAAGGATTTCCTTGCCAGCAGTGGTGTGACATCTCAAAGGATCGTCAAGGCGCCAGCAGGGGTGACTCCTGGCCAGGTCGAAGGAGGAGATGCGGCGAGGTTCAGACAGAGACACAGCATCGTGGGCCCCATAGCCTTCACATTGGGCACCGCCGCCTTTGACAAGGGGACCGTGCATACAGTCGAGGCCATGCGGAGGCTGTGGGCGAACGGGCAAGAATGTACACTGGTTATAGCTGGCTCTGTCATGGACCAGTTCCAGTCCTATTACGACAGGCTGCCCCCAGAGACCAGGAGGAAGTGCCGCCTTCTGGGTCAACTCAGCGAAGAGGAGAAAGCAGATCTTCTCGCGGCCGGTGACATCTTCGTCATGCCCTCTCGAACTGAATCTCTCGGAATCGTGTATCTGGAGGCATGGTTGTGCGAGAAACCGGTCATTGGGGCTCGATGTGGTGGCGTTTCGGAGCTCATAAACGATGGCGAGGACGGTTTTCTTGTAGCTTTCGGAGATGTAGAAACTCTTGTGAACCGGATTGACACCCTTCTCGCAAGAAGCGACCTGGCGCAGGGATTCGGGGCCAGAGGACGACAAAAAGTGATGAAATCCTTTCTTTGGGACAAAGCATATGAGGAGATAAGACGTGTCTATCTCCAGTTTGACACGCTGCGAAGATGCGAGATGACACACGATGCGCGTTCTGCAAGTAGTTCACCGATTCACCCCTCATAGCATAGGAGGGACAGAAGTATATACAGACACATTGGCCAAGGAGTTGAGCCATCGTGGACACCGAGTGAGCGTATTCTGTCGTCGTGACGTCCATCAAGGCCAGCATGGTGACCTCGTCCGTTCGGAACGCGAGAGGCTGACGGTGTACGAGGTGCTGTGTCGGCGCGATAAGTTCAATCCGCTATCGCTTTTCTTTTCGACGTTCGTCAACCGCTTTGTCGAAGACGCCTTTGCCAAGGTGCTCTCCCAAGAAAAGCCCCACTTGGTGCACTTCCAGCATTTGACAGATCTCTCCACGAACCTGTTGCGAATGGCACATCAGCGAGGGCTCCCAACAGTGTGGACGATCCATGACTACTGGGCTACCTGTGCCAATTGCCAACTGGTGACGCCTGACAGGGAGAGCTGCGATGGGCCCAGGCTTTGGATCAATTGCGCACATTGTGGGTCCAGTGTGCTGAGCGCCCCGGGATTGAAGGCCTTTGCACCTTTGATCGCACCGCTCTTCGCCTATAGAGCACTCAAGATCAGACAGGCGTCCGAAGCCGCGGATCTGATGATCTTTCCCTCGTCATGTGTGCGGGAGTTCTTCGCAGCCAGTAGGATGGCTAACGGGAGAAGTCGCACGGTCGTCCCTGGCATCAACACGGCTGGCATGGTCGCACATCGAAGTGAGAAGTCGGTTCCCGGATTGCACCTAGCCTATCTGGGAAGCATTGCTTGGCAAAAGGGCGTGCATGTCCTGGTGGAGGCCCTCCAAACTATCCATCCGGACCGAGTTCGATTGTCCATACATGGTGATCAATCCGGCTTCCCTGCGTACACGGATCAGCTACGCGCCGCCGCCGGAAAGGCAAGAATTACGTTTGACGGCCCGTTCAGGCGCGACCAGCTATGGGGCCTGCTGGCCGATGTAGATCTAGTGGTTGTGCCCTCCCTTTGGCCCGAGACATCTTGTCTGGTGGCACAAGAAGCACTTGCCGCGGGTGTGCCGGTGATCGCCTCTCGTATTGGAGCGCTTCCTGAGAGGGTGCAGGATGGGACAAATGGGTTGCTCTTTCCAGCCAATGATTCTCTGTCGTTGTCGCAAATCGTGGCGAGGCTGTTGGAGGTTCCTTCACTCTTGGAGAGCCTGCGGCGAGGCATCAGGCCGGTCAGGAGCATACAGCAGCACGCGGATGAGATGGAGGTCATCTACCGAGAGATCACCGGAGGGGCCAGGGTAGGTGGTCACCGGGCAGAAGTGGAAGCGGGAGGCGGCCAACAACCTCCTCGGCATCCGCCAGGAGAGCGTCAGTTGCACTTTCGGGAGGTGAGCATTGGGTTGCCAAGATGACAAATCCAATGTCAGAGTACTAATGTTCTCGGGAGATTTTCTCCCCTTTCCTGGTCTTCCCGTGTCTGGAGCGGGGCTGAGATTCTGGGGTTTGGCCAAGGGTCTCGAGGCGAGAGGTCACACGGTGACACTGCTGATGCCCCGGGAGTCCTTGGCAAGCTTCGATTCTCATTTCAAAGACTTGCAGGAGCACACCTTCACTCCAGAGACCGTGGGTTCCAAGATCGAAGAGGCTTCGCCCGACGTGATCGTGCTACAGCACTGGTCTCTCGCGAAAACGCTGCCGGCTACTGAGATACCTTTGGTCATTGATCTCCATGGTCCTCTTCTCCTTGAGACATTCTTCCAAGGCAGGCAGGATCTGGCAGCGTTGGAGAGAGAAAAGGTCGAGGCGCTGAGTAGAGCGGACTTTCTGACTTGCGCTGGGGAGGTACAACGAAAGTACTTCTATTCCTGGATGCTGCTCAGCGGCTTCAACTTGAGGGAAGAGCGCGTGGCAACGATCCCCGTTTCCCTCTCGCCGGACCTACCCGAGCACAAGGCTCAAGGGGAGATCACATTCGTATTCGGCGGGATGTTCCTGCCCTGGCAAGACCCAACCTTTGCCCTCGATGTGGTGGTACGTCGTCTGGAGAGAAGAGGCGAGGGGATGCTCAAGTTCTTCGCCGGAGCCCACCCTTTCGTCAACCTTCCTCCAGGCGAGTTTCCAGCCTTGGCGCGGCGACTAGCCCGCAGCGAACGGGTCATAATGCCGGGACTGATCCCTCATTCTCAACTCATTGATGAATACAGATCAGCTCACGTGGCTGTTGACGTCATGGCTCAAAACCCAGAGAGGGAGTTGGCATTCAGCACCAGAACGGTGGAGTATCTATGGTGTGGCCTGCCCGTCATTCACCACAATTATTCTGAGCTCTCCCCCTACATCAAGGAATACCAAGCCGGTTGGGTAGTAGATCCAACGGACGAGGCGATGATCAGAGATGCTATCGATGAGATATTCAATGACACCGATCTCGTTCAACGCTTCAGTCGCAACGCTCAGAGGCTGGTGAGGGAAAGACTGACTTGGGACAAGACGATCGATCCCTTGGATCGATTCTGTCGGAATCCCGTGAAGAGAGCCGAACGCAAATCCGCTGGGGCCCCGTCCTCGCTACTGATAGAGATCCAGAGGGAGACTCGCAGAATAGGCTTCGAGAACAGTGTTCTTAGGGAGCGTGTTCATCGACAGGACCGCACCCTCCAGACAATCATGCAAGAGACCGCTCGGCGACGCAGAAGGGCCATGTATCGCTTGCTAGCCAGGCTAAGAAATCTCGCCAAGGCGATGCTGGGCACAGACAAGCCGATCTTGCTGGACGCGGGAGAAGCGAAGGTGCTACCGGAGTTGCTGGGCACTCGACGCTATGGACAGAGTTTTGTGGCCAGCCGAGACAACCTCTGTCGCATCGATGTCTTGTTCGCGACCTATCCTCGAGTCAATACGCAGGACATACACTTCCACCTGGAAGAACAGCCCTCGCAGCAGGATGATATTGTCACCTTGAAAGTCAATGCTGCCGAGATCCAAGACTGGCACTTTCACCCCTTCCGGTTTGCTCCGCTGGCCGATTCGGCTGGGAAGAGATATCTGTTTTCCCTCGACTCTCCTCTCTCTGTGGAAGGAGATGCCGTGACCGTCTGGAGCTATGTCGAACGAACTACAGCGGACACAGTGCGGTATGAGAATGGGAAACCAGTGGACGGGCAACTGGTCTTCGAGGTCCGCTACTCCCCTGAAGGATGCTGAACCCAGTTTGAGGCGGTCTCTTCCTGTCGGATCTCGCGGTGATCACACTTGCTCGGCGAAGCGTTTGCTGTACCGACCGAAGATCGCCCAGCCAAGGACCAGAAAACCCACTGCTGTCAACATCGTACGCCCAAAGAAGTCCCAGGCTGGCGCAGCGGGCAGTGCCCCGTCGATTGTTCCGTAGAGGATCAGACGGTAAGAAGCGATGATGGACGCCATAGGGTTGAGGATGTAGACCCAACGTTGAACATCGACCGTCAATCCCAGGAAGGAATAGCTGGATGGCAGGGCCTCTAGGGGGTAGAATACTGGAGTCAGGAAAAACCAGGCAAAGAGCAGCACGTCCATGATCATGGGCGTATCCCGATAGAACACGTTCAGGGTAGATAGAAGGAAGGCCAGTCCTACGACGAAGATCAGTTGGGTTGCTATCACCAGGGGTAGCAATAGGGCGTAACGGGTCAAGCCAATCCTGAACACAAACAACATCGCGAAGAGGACCAGCAGCGCCAACAAGAAGTTGACGAAGTTTGACAACACCATCGCTAGAGGCAATACTTCCTTGGGGAAGTATACTTTCTTAATCAGGTCTGCGTAGTTGACGATGCTGTGAACGCCGCCCATGACAGAGCCCGCGAAGAAGTTCCAGGGCAGCAGACCGCAAAGGAGAAATACCGGGAACTGTCTAACATTGGTGACAGGAATCATCACAGTGAAGACAGCAGTCAAGACCACCATCATCATAAGAGGGTTGAGTAGAGTCCAGAAGAACCCGAGGGCGGAGTTCTTGTAGCGGACCTTGAGCTCCTTGACTACCAGATTCCAAATCAGCTCACGGTATCCCACCAACTCCACGCATCTTTGCCACATCAGGCGCCTCTATCGGATGCTCTCAGTCCAAGTCAACACTCTGTCCACTGCCAGGGGCGGGGACTCAGTTCAAGTCTCGGCAGCAGGTATCATATATCTGGACGATCTTCCTCCCTGCAGCTTCCCACGAAAACCTGTTGATGGCTCTCTCCCGCAGATTACTCCCGATCCTGGCTGCCTGTTCGGGATTGTCGAGGGCGAAAGCTATGCCTTCGGCCAGGGATAGGGGGTCGCCAAGAGTGGCAAAGATACCGTCTTTATCCAGATACTCGCGAGCGACAGGTGTGTCAAAGGTCACCGTAGGTATAGCCATGGCCATATATGTGGGCAGCTTGCCCTGGCCCTCGGTGGCCGATATCTTTGCAGACACAGCTACGTCGCCCACGGCCAAGAACTGACGGGCCTCGGAATAGGGGATCTGTCCCGTGAATGTGATCTCCTTGGCGATTCCCAGCTCTTCCGCCATCGCCTGGTAGTGCTCCACCCAAGGATATCCCATTATGACCGCGTGCACTTTGCTCCGTGTGGTCAACAAATGGGCAAGGGCACGCATCAGCAAGCTCGTTCCTTGGTGTTCCGCCAACAGACCCAAATAGACTATCACCTTGTGATCCTCGGGTATCCCGAACCGTCGCTTCACACGCAGCTTCTCCGCTTCGGTGCCGTACGGGGCAAAGGTATCAGCATTCACGCAATCTGGGACTAGGTACATCTTGCCATTCCCCACGCCAAAAGCTGTGCTCAGCAAATCATGGGCGTGACGAGAACTCACGATGATCGCTCCCGGCAGGCGGTTGATGCGGCGCTCCAAGTGCAACATGAAAGGGTAGAAGGGACTGTCGACTCGCAGGAAACCGTGGTCAACCATCTCGCTTGTGAGGCTGCCCTGAAAATCGAAGATCAAGGGTACCCGGCGAAGCAAGCTGACCGGGTAGCCGATCAGAGCTCCCTCGTGTAGATGAGCGTGAATGACATCAGGCTTCCACCGCCAAGCAACACTCAGCGATGTATAGGACAGTAGCATGTCCAAGGCGATCTTGTAGTGCGATGATCCCACCTCCTGGCCTTTCCGCCAGGGGATCTTCGTCGTGCGCGCGATGGACATACCTGCGACGTCCCGGCCGGTATGATAGGTGCATATCTTGACCTCGTGGCCCATTCGCCTCAGCTCGACGGCCTCTTCCAGAATCCGGACATGACAGCCGTAGTCTGCAAAGAAAGAAGTGGGCGCCAACATCAAGACCCTGTACGGTCTCAGACTATGGTCTCCTTCACACACTGGGAGCAGTTATCCAGCCGGTTCGTAGTCCGTGCCTGCTTCCAGTTAACAGCCTCCGGTCCCCTCGAGTGACCTACCGCTGAAGGAGAGAGACGCGAGAGCCTCCCCTTCCGTTGGATGCTTGAGGTGGCCAGTTGCGTTGACCGCAAACCGCCTATGGTCCCTTCAGCGCGGCCCGCCCCTCGGTGGCCTTTCGACGGCTCGGTCGCTCGAACTCACCTGGGCGCGACGTGAGGCTTTGCTCATGGATTGACTCTGGAAACATGATACGTCGTCTCCCTTGAAAAGGCAAGGAAAAGCTGCAACTGGCTATGATCGGGAACGGTTGCGGGATGCTCGCCCTTTCTCTCACTGAACTGCCAATCTCTGAGACGAGCAAGGCCCTGGCGTTTCGGAGGCCCATGTACAACTCGGCGCTGGGACTTGCGGGAGCCATGACAGGGCGGGCTCACCAGGCTTGTACGCGGAACATCCCATAGCCTTTCCCAAGTCTGCCCCGCGTTGACAGCCCGCTTCGCTTGTGCTATACTGTGTTGACACGGTGCGAGGGGAGCACCCCCACAACATCCATACCTTCGACCAGGCTCGCCTTGCATATCGGGTGGGCCTTTCTGTGTTGTGGCGGAGAAGTCCAGCTCAACGTCACACGCGACGTGGCAAAGCCCGCCTGAAGCGCTCGCCCAGGACAATGCGGATGTGTGTCGGACTGAATGACACGCATTCTCACAAGTCGCGCGAGGTGAGTTGTCAACAAGGGAAGGAGGAAGGTTCCCGTGGAGGAGAACTTCTTTGCCGGCGCAGGAGCGGAGGAGATAGATCTCCCATCCGGGCTTCGAGTGGAGCTCCCTGTCCGCTACTATGACTGGACGGCCATCATGGCGCATTTCCCCGCGCCCGTGGCGAAGCTGCGACCACTGCTGCCCTCGCGTAGGCTGAAGCCGGCCCTGCTCATGCCGGGCACCGGAGTGGTTTCCTTCGCAGCCTTTGAATATCGCGACCTCGCCGGCGTCGCACCCTACAAGGAGTTTGCGATCTCGGTGCCGGTCCAGTATGAGCCGAGTGTGAACATCCCGGCGCTGCCGTTGCTCGTTCCCCAGTGGTTCGAGACGTTCGGCTTGTATGTCCACCACCTGCCGGTTACAACGCCCGAAGCATATGAATTCGGGGTTGAGATCTGGGGCTACCCGAAGTTCGTGGCGGAGATCAGTTTCGAGAACTCAGAGGGACGGTCAAGGTGCATGCTTCGCGCGGAGGGAAGAGACATCATCACCCTGGAGGTGAAGAAGCTGGCGACGAGGCCGCGGCCCATGGACTGGCACACCTACACCGTGAAGGAGGGCCAGATTCTGAAGACGCGCGTCCAGACGCAGGGGCAGGTCGGCATCTCCACTTTGAGGGGAGGCGCGTCGTACACGCTTGGTGACCATGCCATTGCTGACGAATTGCGATCGTTGAGCATAGGCCACAGGGCGGCACAATGCCTCTATGCGCCCCACGTGCAGAGTATGCTGCACTCGGCGGCGGAGCGTTTGCCCTTGTGAACACTGATGGCCATCAGGTATCGTTGCAGTTCTTTGACGAGGAGGCGAAAGAATGAGGAAGATGACCCGTGGCCTGGTCCTGGTAGTCGCTCTGCTTGCCCTTCTGACGGTACTGGGTTCTCCGGCATTGGCGGCACCTGGTCCCGTGCCCGATAGGCAGGGCACAGGCTCGACCATCCACATCGTGCAGTGGGGAGAGAACCTGACCATCATCGCCCGGCGCTACGGGGTCACCACCACCGCCATCGTGCAAGCGAACGGCCTGGCCAACCCCAACTACATCTACGCGGGGCAGAGCTTGGTCATCCCCACGGGATCAGCTCCGGCGCCTCCGATTGCGCCTGCGCCACCGCCAGGCGACACGACCACCTACGTCGTGCAGAGCGGTGACACCCTCGGTGCCATCGCCGCCCGCTACGGCACCACGGTCAATGATCTGGCGGCCTTGAACGGTATCGCGAACCCCAACCTGATCTACGTCGGTCAGGTGCTGCAGGTATCAGGCGCAGGAACGCCCGCCCCGCCCACTGACACGTGCATCTACTGGGTCAAGGCGGGCGACACGCTGACCAAGATCGCCCTCCAGTATGGCGCCACGGTGTGGGCCCTGACCATCGCCAACAACCTGGCCAACCCCTCGTTCATTTACGTGGGCCAGCAACTGGTCATCCCCAACTGCACAGGGGCGCCAACGCCGACCCCCACGAGCCCGCCAGCGCCGGGTCCGACAGCGACGGCGCGCCCGCCAACGAGCACGCCTGCTCAGCCTGCGCCTGCACCCACGGCGACGCCAAGACCGCCCACCCCCACCAACACTCCACCATCTGTGGCCTACCAATACACGCTGGTGCGGTATCCCGACAAGGATGCTTGCCATCCCGGGTACTGCGTGCCCGAGATCAGCGGCGTGGTCAACGACGCTCAAGGGAATCCTCTCAGCGACCTCACTCCAGTGTGGATCAAGCTGGACTCGGAGAAGCAGGGCACGACGTACTGCCGTACGGGGGACCCCGGACAGTTGTTGCAGGAGGGGCTGTTCAAGTTCACGTCGCAGGATGGTGACGTGTTTGGTTGGTACAACTTGACGGTGGTGAGAGGGCAGGGGGACCCCACGCCGCTGTCGCCGACCTACGGGTTGAAGATGAACTCCTTTGTGGCCGCCGGGCAGCAGTCGAACATCGTGTTTCGGAGGAGTTACTAGCACTTGCACTTGGTTCGTTCGCGGCAACCAGATTTCTTGCGACTGGCACTGACACACCTCGCCTCGCATGTGGTGCTGTGATGAAAGGCTTTCGGGGCAGAACATAAGAGGCTATGGTCTCGTGCAACGACGAACGCTGGCAGATTGGGAACAGTGGCTGGAGCCACAAGTGCGGCAGGTCGTACTCTTGGGCGAGCTAGAAATCACGGCTGAAGAGTGCGCAGAGCTGGGCAGGGTGATCGGCCTGCAGCTCAGTGCCTTGGGTCCCACTGATACATTGCGAGTCGCGCGTGACTACTACCCTTGCTGCTTTGCCGTCTACCTAACCGCACAAGGTGTTTACGGCTACGAAGGCGGTGATTACTGGGGGGAAGTTTGTCAAGTCACAGGCTTGCTTCGGAACTACACGTCCAGATGGGGACAGCTATTCCTGGAAATCCTACACGACTTGCAACTGCCTAGTTTTCCAGACATGCCTGGAATGGCATACGTTTCTAAGATCCTTGCACACGGGGGCATACCTGACTACTGCCTCCGTGACTTCTTCGAGAAGGTGCTCCAACGCGCTGTGACTCGGCCAGAGTACGCTGACGTGACCACCGCTGAGCTTGCCGAGGAACTTCAGGCCTCCTCGGTGCGCTACTTCACAGACAAGCCAGTGCTACGGTTCCTCCAGTATGGCGGAGAGGTAGCTGAGGATTTCTTCAAGCGATGTCGTGACATGGCCAGGGATTACATGGAGACCGACATGATATCGTCGGTTGAAGAGATTGGCCTCCCCAAGCGGGTCATTGAGGCATACGAGCAGTGGGTGACCGAGCAGCAGGACAAAGGCCCTCCTACCCCCGTGCCCACGACGGACCGACTGCGGTTGCGCAAACCTGATATCGTGCTTGACCCCTGGGATGAGGGTGTGAGCCTCGTCCTGCATCCACAGCGCGTCCCGGTATCGTTCAGCGGGGCCAACCCGTCATGGCTGGTCAAGACTGACCACGCCGTGTTTGCCGTGCCCGTGAGGGTACGTCGATTTGGTGGCGATCTGGAGACCACGTCTGAGTCAGTGCTACTCCGTAGGCCATCTTGCGTCTACGAGGTATCCTTCCAAGTGAAGGAGGAGCGAAAACGCACCTGGCGGTACTTGGGGCCGGATGAAGACCATCCATTGCTGGTCTTTCGGGCAGACAGCGGAACTATCATATCATCAAGACGATCTCTACCTGCAGGCACCCTATGGCTTCTGTTTCCTGAGGATCTTGAGCTACAGTTCGAGGGAAGTGCGAACTGCTTGGAGGAATTCCCCCGTTTGCCAGGTGTTTGGGCCAAGTACGTGGGTCAGTGCTGGGAATTGACTAGCGCCACGAGATTGTCTCTAGTGCAAGCAGAGGATTCGATTCTGAGCCTGGCAGTGAGGCCTGATGAGAGCGCATTGCGGCCGCACTATGTGGGGGGACAACTGTTTGCTGCAGGTCAGAGCGATTCTTCCGCCCTGATACCGACCTACATTGGCGCCCCTCCATCAATACGCGTCCCCCGAACTGGAAGAAGAGAGCTTGAGGAAGGGCTCAGGCGGTGGCATCTAAGCGTCTGTAATGATGGGCCGGGTCGCCCGCAGATAGATGCCAGGTTGGTACTCACAGATTTCCTTCCGCACTTGGACGTTAGCGAGCGGCACGTTGATGTCCCGTTGGGGGTGAAGGGTCTACTAGGTCAGCGCGCCGTTGGCACCTTCTCGATCCGGATTCGAGGCCCCATGGGAAGACGTGCCGACCTTCGACTACGAATCCTGCGCCCAGTCGAGATCACCGGTCACGAGCAGGTGTACTTTCCTGACCCAGATCACGGTCCACCGCCTGTCACCGTTAGTGTTCGTGTTGGGGGGACAACGACGGTCGAGTGCCAGGCCGAGGCGGAGGATTGCCAAGTACTCACACTGCATGAGGAACCGAACAAGTCTCGTACGTACGTGATAAGGGTGTCCCGCGAGGCCACGAGCGCCGATTTGGCTATCATCACGAAGGTTTCCGCCCAGCAAAGTGTGCACATCCCGCTTTCCGTGCCCATTCGCCGCCTTCGCTGGGCACTACTCGGGGAGCAAGAGGATTTGGGCCTGACGGAGTGGAGCGCTGAGGTCATCAATCGGCCTATCCATGCTTTGCTTCAAGCTACTGCACCTTCGCTGCTCATAGATCTGCCAATGCTTGAGGACACCACCGACTTGCAGGCGCGCCTCTGTCTTTCCGACATTGAGGGTCTGGAACTGCAAAGCCAGGAAGCTAGGCCACCCCAGCGGGGGCGCCGTTTCTTCCGCTTCGATCTGCGAACCTACATGGACACTATAAGGACCACTAGCTCCCCCGTGCTTCACTTTGAGTTGGAAGGCCTTGCTCTCCTGCAAGAGGGGGCTCCGAGCCGCCTACCTGTAATGAGCCTCACGCAGCAACTCCTCATCGAGGATGTTCGGCTGGTAGGCCGAGCTGTCGACAGCCGTATGTGGGTGGAACTGAAATGGAGCGAGCCGACACCACTGAGCCACCGGTGGCTCAGGTTCTGGCCTATTCACCGGCCCTGGGAGTCAGCGTACGAGGTATCTATCCCCGACGAGGCCCAAGGTGAGTTCACTTTCGAGGCGCCAGCGCCGAAGCTGCACCCGGGGAGGTACTGCCTCGAGTTCCTGATACTGGATCCTTGGGCCGTGTCGGCACACCCGCAAAGGCCAAGTATTGACAGACCCGGAACCGTGGAAATGGAACTTCTGGGCACCGGTGAGCGGCTGGACGAGATAAGCACTCTGATCGACGAGGTAGGCGAGCAATTCGATCTGCTGCTGGAGCGAGCCCTGATTCTTCGCGATGCTGGTGATGTGGACACTGCGCAATCCGATCTCGACTGGTGCTTCTTGCATCTTGGTGACGGAGCGATTCCGCAAGTACTTGCGCTGGCCGAGGTGCTGCGTGACGAAGGTGATACGGACTTGCTTGAACACCTCCGGTTCTTCATGTTCGCCCCAGATCGTGTGGAGGAGTTGGTGGATGGTCGCGCTCACGGTGCAGTGTCAGTGCAACAGTTGCAGGCCTATCTTCCCTACCTGCCAGAATTCGACGCGCTGCCCCCGGCAACCTTCGTAGCGCTGCTCAGAGTCCAGGACTTGGCACTACGTTTGCGCGCTGCGGGTGAACTAGTACGCCGATCGGCCGCACAGGGCATGGACGCCATCGTTGAGTGGGTCTCTCAGGGGTCTTTGAGTGACGCCGATGCTGTCGAATTGCTAAGGTTGAACCCGGAGTTCGCCTTCGATTACCTTGAGCACAAGGCCTCCAACCCCATCGCTCATCGCCTGCTGCTAGAATTGTCCAAGCAGCAGCTCGGCATCGTATATGTCGTTCGCCGCGGAACGTGGATATGCTCGGATGTCGGCTGGGGGCGTATCGATCGCATAGCGGATGCATTCAGCGGAACAGAAGTTGAGGCATTCATCAAGAGCAAACTCGACTACCGACTTGATGTCACGCTACGACCAGAGGGCGACGCCGAGCCAGTTGTGATTGATCTCCCGGGCAGGATGATCGCTTTTGGCAAAGCCGATGCCATCTGTACTTGCACCAAGTGCTACCGCTTCTCAACATCAAAGCGCAATCGGGGAGTGATCATCCGTCAACACAACAGAGCAGTGCATGGCGGGGTGGGCCCGGCACTGATACACGAGTCCGAAACCACAAAGGCTTTGCAGGAATGGAGGTTCAGTGATGTCCCCCCTCGTAATCAGTTCGCTTGAGAATAGGTGCGACATTGTTCTGATCCAAACGCGACGAGCAAGAAAACCAATTGTCCAGAGGGTTTACTCGAGTGACTAGCCAATTGCACCCTTTGGAAACCACGACTCGTATTCGTGATACCTACCTGCGCTACCTAAAGACGATCTATCCCTTTCAGGACAATGATCTGCGAGAGCAATTCTGGCAGGCACTCGAAGAGCCTGACCGCCTGGTCAAGGGTCCATTGTTGGAAGCGTCGCCGCCCTTCCAAACCGGGCGGACCATCGAGGAACTGGTGCTGGACGGACTGCTGCACGTAGACTTCGCGGACTTGTGCTCGCCTGCGCTGCCCTGGGATCGTCCGCTCTACTTGCATCAAGAGCAAGCAATCGAGAAGGTGATAGCTGCAGAACGCAATGTGGCCATCGCGACTGGCACGGGAAGTGGTAAGACCGAAGCGTTTCTCATTCCCATCTTCGACCATTTGCTCCGCGAGCAAGAAGTCGGCACCCTGAAGCAGCCCGGTGTAAGGGCACTCTTGCTCTACCCAATGAACGCTTTGGCCAATGACCAACTCAAGCGGCTGCGCCGTGTACTAGGCCATTTTCCGAACATCTCCTTTGGTCGTTACACTGGAGAAACCGAGGACAGTGAGAGTAGAGCCGAAACGCGCTTCCGAGATCAGTTCCCCAGCGAACCTCGACTCTCCAACGAACTGATCAGTCGCGAAAGGATGAGGGAGACTCCCCCGCACATTCTGCTATCGAACTATGCCATGCTGGAGTACTTGCTCCTTCGCCCCCAAGACTGCGAGTTCTTCGATGGAGACACCGGAGGCCAGTGGCGCTTCATCGTCATGGACGAAGCACATGTGTACGACGGTGCTTCTGGTATCGAGATCGCGATGCTACTGCGCCGCCTGAAGGACCGGGTCGTGCACAGAAAATCTGGGCGATTGCGGTGCCTAGCAACAAGTGCCACATTGGGTCGCGGCCGAGAAGACTTCCCAGCAGTCGCTGCTTTCGCCAAAGAGCTCTTTGGCGAGGTTTTCGAATGGGTTGATGACGACCCGGCAAGACAGGACGTGGTGGAAGCCACCCGGGTTCCCATGTCATCTTTGAGCGCTCCTTGGGGTGAAGCAGACCCTGATCTGTACTTGGCTTTGCAGGAAGCAATAGCGACCCGCGTTGGCTCCTCAGCAGCCCTGATCAACGAGCTAGCGAGAGTGAGCACGGACCACAACGTACCAGCACCTATTGTTGAGGAGGGGCACAGCGAAGCACTTCACGCTGAAGGCGATCTGGCTGTTGGTTTCTTTCTCTATCGTGTCTTGAGAGGCGACAGACGTCTTCATATCCTGGAGGACCTGCTGGCTGAGCGCCCTCGTTTCTTGAGCGACCTTGCAAACGAGCTCTTCCGCCATCGAGATGATAGTGTGGAGCGGTTGATCAATCTGGTCAATTTAGCCGTTCGTGGCAAGCCAGATCCTGAGAGCGTCTCCCTCTTGCCCGCCAGGTACCATGTGTTCGCCCGCGCCCTGGAAGGTGCCTTCGCCTGTCTACATGCCACCGCCCACGAGCAAGACAAACACAGTCCGCCTCGCCTGTTCCTTCTGCGCCGCGAGAAATGCCCGCATTGTGATTCGCGAGTTTTCGAACTAGCGACCTGCCAACGTTGCGGTACGGCCTACATCGTGGGTCGCTTGGTCTCCCAGGCCCTTTCCACCAGCGGGGTTGATCAGCAGGGAGATAGACCGTCCTATCTGCGACAACTATCGGGCCAACCAGAAGACGGCTACGGGGAAAGAGCCTATTTCGTGTTGGCCGATCAGCTACCCGGTTTAGATGAGGATGAGGCCGTGGCTGCCGAGGAGGACATAGATGCCATCATCGAAGAGGAGTGCGAGCCTCACACCCTTTGCTTGGGCTGTGGTGCGATCGCACCGGGACGTGATACGGATATAGGATGCGACTGCAAGCCTTCTGTGCCGAGAGAGGAGCTACTCCGGGTCGACTTGCGGAGCAAGCCTGAGCTGCGCCGTTGCGTGACTTGTGGCTCTCGTAGCCGTGTGGGAGTAGTCTATCGCTTCCTAACCGGCCAGGACGCACCTGCAAGCGTGCTGGCTACTTCCCTCTATCAAGGCTTGCCCTCTTCCATCAATCCCGAACTAGAAGCTCTGCCAGGTCAAGGACGCAAGTTGTTGGCCTTTTCAGACAGCCGACAGGATGCCGCCTTCTTCGCCCCTTATCTGGAGCGTACGTATACTCAAGTCTTGCGCCGGCGCCTTGTACTCAAGACCTTGCTGGATGATCCCGCGGGTCGGCAAGGACGTCTCCGAATCCAGGATCTGGTGGGACGATTGCAACGCCAGGCGGAGGACGCTGGGCTGTTCACCCAGCGCCAGAGTTATGATGAGCGGCGTCGGCTGATGGAAACCTGGCTGATGCAGGAGTTGATCGCCTGGGATCGCCGCATTAGCCTGGAAGGACTGGGCTTGCTTAGTTTCCGTTTGGTGCGCTCTGATGGCTGGCGCCCTCCGCAGCCCTTGCTGGAAGATCCCTGGAATCTAACGGCCGGCGAAGTGTGGCAGTTGCTGGAGTTGTTACTCAATACCCTACGTCAGCAAGGTGCTATCACTTTCCCCGATGCCGTAGACCCTCGGGGTGAGGCCTTTGCCCCGCGCAATCGCGAGCTATTCATGCGGGAGATGAAAGCCGATCCCAAGAAGGGCATTTTTGCCTGGATGCCGACGCGTGGCAACAACCGCCGTTTGGACATGCTGACTCGATTTCTAGAGCGTACTACCGACTTGACTCCGGAGACGAATCTTGAGATCGCCCGTGAAGCTTTGCAGGGGGTATGGCGGCACTTGACCGAGCCTGGAAGTCTCTGGCGCGATTATCTACCGAGCGAGAACCGCCCAAAGCAAGGAGGAGTGCTTCACAGAATAAGCCACCTTTTCTGGGAAGTAGTGCCAGCCATCAAGGAGGGTGACAGTGGTTATCAATGCACGCGTTGCCGGGCACTGTCTCACATCAATCTCCGAGGAATCTGCCCCACTTACGGGTGTGAGGGCACGTTGCAGCCCGTGGATGAGAAAGCATCACGATGGGCTCAGAATCACTATCGTCATCTTTACCGAGAGCTTCTGCCTATTCCGTTGAGCGCGGAGGAGCATACAGCGCAGTGGACCAGTAGTGAGGCAGCAGCGGTCCAGGAACGCTTCGTCCGAGGTGAGCTGAACGTGCTCAGTTGCTCTACTACCTTCGAGCTCGGAGTCGACGTGGGCGAACTGCAGGCCGTGTTCATGCGCAATGTGCCTCCCACCACAGCAAACTACGTTCAGCGTGCAGGGCGTGCCGGCCGACGCACGGATTCGGCCGCCTTTGCTCTCACCTATGCCCAGCGTCGGTCTCACGACCTCACGCACTACGGCCAACCAGAGCGTCTCGTGGCGGGACGTATCCATCCTCCGGTCGTGGTGATTGCCAATGAGAAGATCGTACGTCGCCATGTTCACTCCGTCCTCTTTGCTAGTTTCTTGCGCTGGGCCTTACAAGAGCGATCAAGGGCATTTGGCAAAGTCGGTGATTTCTTTGCCCCTGAGGGATTCCAGTTGACCGGCCCAGACTTGCTCCAAGAGTATGTGGATACCAGACCCTCAGAGGTGCAGGAGGCTCTACAACGCATCGTTCCGACTGTCTTGCAACAGGAGTTGGGCATCGCAGGTTGGGACTGGCTTGGCTACCTATGGAACGATGAGGAGACCGCCATTATGGACCGCGTCGTGCAGGAAGTCAACGATGATCTGGAATTGTTCCGACGATTGGAGGAAGAGGCGGCGGCTCAGCGGAATTACCGTCAGAGTGACCACTTCAAGCGGGTGGCAAGAACTGTCCGCAGGCGGGATTTGCTGGGGTTCCTCGGCTCCCGGAATGTGTTGCCCAAGTATGGGTTCCCGACCGATGTGGTTGAACTGAGGACGAGCCATGTGCATATACCTGAAGCTAGAAACATAGAACTACAACGCGATCTGCGGATAGCCCTCTCAGAATATGCACCCGGAGGCGAGGTAGTAGCGGCGAAGCGAGTATGGGTCAGCGGTGGAGTCTACAAGTGGCCACATCGCGATTGGCCGACCTACTACTACGCTGTGTGTCCCGAATGCGGCCGCTTCCACCGTTCGCTGACAAAAATCGAGGGGCCTTGCGTGACGTGCGGTGGCAATCTTTGGGGCTGGCCCCGCCGTTACGGCGCTTTCATCATTCCTGAGTTTGGATTCATGGTGGGGCGCAAGGAACCGCGAAGGTCTGGTGAGGCACGACCGCAGCGCCTTTACTCCTCCCGCGTTTACTTCGCTGAGTACGCTGCGCGGACAGAGGACGGTACACGTGTTGAGCCGGCTTTGGAAGAAGTGCCAGCCCTATCCAGCGCGGATCTGCAAGTGTGGAAGCGCTACTCCCGATACGGTAGGCTAGCTCTAGTCAACGCGGGGCCAGCCAACCGGGGCTTTCGTATTTGCTATGCCTGTGGCTTCGCCGAACCTTCACCAGAGGAGCCGGCGAGTCGTCGTAGGCGACGTAAGCCCGCAGCCCATGACAACCCACGAACAGGACGACAGTGCACGGGCCGACTTGTTACACGCCATCTTGGTCATGAATTCATGACCGATGTCTTGGAAGTGCGTTTCGAGGGGCTTTTGGCCTCCAATGTCGACTACGGTCTATGGCTCTCACTGCTTTACGCCCTGCTCGAGGGGGCCAGCCAGGCCTTGGGAATTAGGCGAGACGACCTGGACGGGACTCTGTATCGCCACACTTGTGACGTCTCACCAGCCTTGGTGCTCTTCGATAACGTACCTGGCGGCGCGGGACATGTGCGCCGTATCGCCCGTCAACTCGAACCGGTGTTCGTGTCGGCTTGGCAGCGAGTAGCCAAATGCGAATGCGGACAAGAGACCAGTTGCTATGAGTGCCTGCGCAACTACCGTAACCAGTACCATCATGATCAGTTGCAGCGTGGCCTTGCCAGAGACTTCCTTGAAGAGACCTTTTCAAGTGCAGGCAAACCGGTCGGCTAAGGGGTCTTAAGTAATGACAGTCATAAGGTAAGTCGGGCCTCCAGCTCCTCGCCCGCTTGGTCAGCAATGGCTTCGGAAACCCAAGAGAGCTTGGTGGCGAAGCCCGGATGGGAATTGACGAGTCATGGCACAAATCATCGGTGATCTGCGACCTGATGCCACATATGGTGAGACCAGGGTTCTTGACTTGCTGCGCGAGCTACCTGACGACTACGTCGTGTGGCCGGAACTACCCATCAACGCGGAGTACATCACCTACCCGGATTTCACCATACTGCATCCGTCTGTTGGCGTCTGCGTGCTGGAGGTGAAGGACTGGGTTGAAATAGTCAGTGCCAACCCAAGCACATTCGTCGTCAGGACCAGGAAGGGTAGGGAGCGCCACGAGAAGAACCCCCTAACTAGTGCTCGCGTTAAGGCGACCAAGATAGCGAGGAAGCTTGAGGGGGACCGGCGCCTTGTCCACTCAGCGGGCACGCATCGGGGAAAGCTGATATTGCCTTGGGGATCTGCGGTTGTCTTTCCGAATCTCACGCGAATGCTAATGCACGGCTTCGGTGAACTCCTGAACCCAAGACAGATGATCTGTATGGATGACCTCGAAACCGGGCAACTGGAGCAGCGTTTGCTTCAGTCGGCCTGGTTTCCTGTCAATCTGTCGCCAGCCCAAGTAGATGCCGTGCGCAGCGTTCTCTTTCCCGAGTTGAGGGTGTCGAACGCGCCCGGCGGCGAGGGCGTGCTCGACCTAGATCAAGAGCGCATCGCGAAAGAGGGCCTGTACGAGAAGCAAGAGCTGACCCCGGAGGGGCGCCGCGTGGCACTCAATCCCGTCGTCCGCCTTGTTCGCGGTGTGGCTGGGAGTGGCAAAACCCTGGTGCTCAGCATGCGAGCCAAGTACCTCGCCCAAACACATCCGGAGTGGAGAATCCTCGTCGTCACGTTCAATCGACCCCTCGCACGCGACCTCGAAAGGCGCGTCGAGGAGTTCGCGGATCGAATCAAGGCGATCAATTTCCATCTGCTGTGCAAGGAATGGCTGGCAGAGGCTGCACTCTGGCAAGCACCGATAGACGCATCGGATCAGCAGGGGCGCATCGCCAACATCCTGGCGAACAAGACGCCTGAGATAGACAAGTTCGAAGCGGAGTTCCTACGGGATGAATTCAATTGGATGAAGGATACAGGACTTGTTGATCGCGATAGGTACCTCGAGGAGCCAAGGATCGGTCGTCACAAGCGTTTGGCGAAGAGTGATCGAGCACTTGCATACCAGGTTTTCGAGCACTACCAGCGGCATCTGGAGCAGTTCCGGCGTTGCGACTGGGCTGACATTCCTTACCTAGTGGTGAAAGCGGTAGATGAGGGACTAATCCCGGCAAACCAATTCGACTCGATTCTTGTGGACGAGGCCCAGGATTTCGCTCCGAGCTGGTTCGAGGTCCTCAAACGGGTGCTGAATCCGGAAACCGGGGTGATGTTCATGGCTGCCGATGCGACCCAGCGGATCTATCGCAAGTACACGTGGAAGTCAGTGGGACTCCACGTGGTAGGCCGGGCACGAATCCTGCGCAGGAGCTATCGCAGCACCTACGAGATAGCGCGCACTGCCTTCGAGCTCGTGCGCGATAACGAGACTCTGCTACAGGAACTGAAGGACGAGGGTGAGGAGTTGCAGCGCCCACAGCTTGATCCGACTTGGATGCGCCGCGGCGAGTATCCAGCGCTCAAGGTATTCCGTGATGTGGACAGCGAGTTGGCCTTCATCATCCACACGATCAAGCGTCTTTTGGATGACGGCTATTTGCCTGGCGACATTGCTATCTTGCACCGCAGGCAGTGGGGACCGGCTCGGTACTTGAGTGCCCTGCGTGCAGGCGGCCTAGCTGTGGCGCACATCAGGGAAGACAGGCGGCTGCCGAAAGTGGCAGTGGCTGTCGGCACGCTGCACGTGGCCAAGGGCCTGGAATATCGAGCTGTCTTTGTCGGACAACTTCAGTGCCTGTTTGACTCCGACAGATCGTTGCCGCCGATGGATAGGGCGAGGTTCAATGCAGACGAACTCAGGCTCCTCTATGTTGGGATGACTCGCGCACGAGACAGATTGTACCTTACCTATCAGAGCAAGCTCCCAGCGGAACTCACCCATCTGGAGCGTTTTCTCGATGCTGCGAAATCCAGGACCGATGACTCTCCGACGAGGTCCTCATCTTCTCACGTGTCAGGCTTCCCATGAGGGATAGAGCATGACAGATTCACCAAACAAGACGGTCTTCACCAAGCGAGTACCGGCAGGGCCGTGGACGTACGTGCTCGAGGTCAGGGAACTGCAAGACAAGACAAGGTACCTGGCCATTCGGCAACTTGGGGATGTCGGCGCGCTGGGTGGAGGGCCTGGTCGGATAGTCGTTGTTGAGCGGTATCTGCCCGCGTTTGCTGCAGCACTTGAGAAGGCGACACAGTACTTGGGCGCGGGCGGCACGTCCAAGGCATATCACGTTGAGACAATTCGCCAGACGTACCCAAGGGCATACATGCGGTGGACTGCGAATGAGGATGAGCGTCTCAAGAGAGAGTACCTCAGAGGGAAGACACTTGCTGAGTTGGTGAGCATTCTGCGACGGCAACCCGGCGCCATCCGTGGGCGTTTGAGCAAATTGGGCCTGCGGGGCAGGGGTGTTGTCTCGACTCCCCAGATCCACGCGCGCGATCTGGTGGGGAATTGGCACGCTGGCTGGGCGCTTGACCTCCACACGCTGTCCAGCGTCGCTCTGCCGGACGGAGGTTTTGACACTCAGCGAACAGAAATCGGCGAGTTACTATACCAACTGAAGTACAGTTTCGACAGGAGCAAGATAGAACCGATTGCCACGACCGCTGCCACATTCCTGAAAGGTGGACGCTTTCTTGAACCCTTGACCGCGATCATACCAGTACCGCCTTCGAAGCTTGATCGACCGTTTCAACCCGTTCCACAATTGGCGCTCAGGATCGGCGAACAAGTGCAATTGCCGGTCGCGTTGGATTACCTGACGAAAGTAAGAAGAACGCAGCCGTTGAAGGATCTCGAGGATGCGGAAACAAGGAGGGACCAACTTAGAGGCGCATTCACGGTGGCGGATCATCGGTTTGAGGGAAAACGTGTTCTGTTGTTCGACGACCTATTTCGTTCCGGAGAGACTCTGCAGGAGATCACCGATCTACTGGTGAAGGAGGGGAGAGTCTCCACAGTGTACGTGTTGACCATCACGAAGACGAGGACCAAGAGGTGAGCACGGCAGCGGATTACGTCTGGTACAAACTGTTTCGCGCGGAGGGCTTCGGGCCGAGGAGCCTGGCGATACTCCACCAGACAGCGCGAGACCGGGGTGTTCCACTCGCAGAGGTGTTTGCGATGGACGAGTCCACCTTTGCAAGCACGTTCCCAGCGCTTGGCAGAGGGAGACTCAAAAGAGCTAGCTTTCGTGCACTCAAAGAGCTGGATGAAGAGATCCTGTTCCGAGAATACGAGCAGCTGCAGGACAGTTCGGTTGCACTAATCCATGCTGATCACGAGCAATACCCCGGAAGGCTTCTGAGGTTCATTGACCGTGGTGTGCCGCTTGTCTTGTTCTGCCGGGGGAACGTCTCGTTGTTGAAGCATGGGGGCGTAGCCATAGTGGGTTCGCGGGACGCTTCCGATGAAGCCCTGCAAGTATCGAGGAGGCTCGCGAACGATTTGGCACTGAAAGATCAGAACGTCATCTCTGGGTACGCAAAGGGGGTGGACACAAGTGCGCATCTAGGTGCCCTGGAAGCGGACGGGACGACTAGCATAGTGCTGAGTTCCGGAATCCTGCGATTCTCCAGAAAGAAGGCGTTCAACCGCTTCCGGGGGCATGCGGACACTCTTGTTCTTTCGCAGTTTGCGCCCAAGGCAGGATGGAGTGCAAGAAACGCAATGATCAGGAACAGGCTCGTCTGTGCCCTGTCAAGGGCGGTCATCGTTGTTGAGTCTGGCGGCGAAAGGGGCAGTGATTTGCGCCTTAGCGGCACGTTCAATACCGGTAAGAGCGCTCTTGATATGGGAATCCCTCTGTTTGTGGTGAGTCCTGTCTCTTTGGACAGTGCGCCGGCTGGAAACACGGAACTGATCAGACTCGGTGCGGTCGAAATACAACCTCGGGATGGCGTTGAAGTCGTGTTGAGCCAGCTCAACGCGGACGTGAGCGACTTGGCGCAGCCTCCTGCAACTGCTGAGCAACGGTCGTTTCTCGACGAGGCGGAAGGGAACAGGTGATGGATCCCGACAAGACGGCGAAAAGGGCAGACGTCGTCATAGGTCGCCGAACAGAGTCGCTTTGAGCTTGTTCGGAGACCTTCTAAGCGCCTCTTGGGCCACGATGAAGGGTCTTTTGTAGGCTTGAAACCCGTTTCGCAGCTCAGGGCAGTCAAGGCAGGCGCTCGGGATCGTGAGTCCTGACGAAACGCCCTTTGTAGACTAGATCTGCCATTGCGCTTTCGTATAGTCCTTACATGGAAGCCTTCCTGTTTGTAATCACCATCGCCGTTGCTTGCCTTCTCCAGGGCATTCTCGGCTTTGGCAGCGCCCTGGTAGCCACCCCCTTGGCCCTGATCTTCCTGGATAAAGAGACCGTCGTCTCGTCGATGGTGGTGATCGGCATTGCGCTGAATGGCTTCCTGGCGCCAAGAATCCGCGAGCCGATGAGCTTCCGACCCGTGCTTCTCCTCTTCCTGGCCAGCCTGGTTGGCATGCCGATCGGGGGTATGGGTTCTGACGGCCATACCCATGGACGTGATGAAGGTCCTGGTGGGGAGCCTGGTGGTGCTTTTCAGCGTCTTGCTTCAGTTTGGCAAGCTGAGAGCGCCTCAGAACAGTGTTGTCACCGGCGTTGCTGGGTTTCTCAGCGGCATCCTCAGCACTAGTACCAGCATGTCGGGGCCTCCGGTGCTCATTCTGCTGGCGGGGCAGGGCCTTCCCAAGGATCAGTTCCGCAAGACGCTGGCGTGCTTCTTCCTGGTGTTGGGACTGGTCTCGGCGCTTTTCCTCATCGCCGGTGGGGTGATGACCGTGGGTAGGGCGAGGTACGGTTTGATCTCCATTCCTGTGGTGTTCCTGGCTGCGTTGGTGGGGGACAAGATCGCGGCGAGGGTTCCTCAAAGACCCTTCAGGGTGCTGGCGTTGGCCACGCTCTTCCTGGCCGGGATGTACAGCATTGTGTCAGGCTTGACATAAGGAGTGTCGTCGTCGCTCGGATTAGATGCAGGAGACAGTGAGAGCGTGCACGGGAGGTTGGGACTGTTAACATAAGGACCTCATACTGGGGTCTTGACTGGGATCGAGGTTGATTGGTGATGCCTGATCTGCGTAGGGGGAATCGTGCACGGAGGGCGCGGAAGGGGAGGCAGCATCTGGAAGGCAGGGGCAGGGCACGTGGTGCCGCTACGCGGTCGTGTTTGGGGCTAGGCGGAGCTGTTTGGCATCGCAGCGAAAATGTGATATCCTACAGGTAGACTGGAGGACAGTCGGACTATCCGACGCCATAGCTGCCAGGGGTGACGATATGGAAGTGCTGCAAATCCGGAAGAAGTTCCAGATCACACTCCCTCGATCCATCCGGGAGCGGCTCGGTCTGCAAGAGGGTGACTACATAGCCCTCGAGGTACGGGACGAAGAGATCGTCCTGCGAGCGAAGAAGCTGGTGGACAAGGGGCAGGCCTGGTTCTGGTCAGGGGAGTGGCAGGAGGCCGAACGAGAGGCCGAGGCCGACATCCAAAGTGGCCGCGTGCACGAATTCGCCGACGCGGAAGAGGCCATCGTTTTCCTTCATCGACGCGCCGATGCTGAAGGGCCAGGCGAATAGCCCTCATGCCGATTCTCATTAGCGAGCGCTTTGCGAAGGCGTACACGAAACTGCCGCAGCTCATCCGGAAGAAGGTTGGCAAGGCGCTGCGGTTGCTCGATGAGGACTTCAGGCGTCCCGGTCTCCGGGCACGGCGGATAGAGGGCACTGATGGAATCTACGAGGCGCGGGTTGACCGCGGACACCGCATGACCTACGAGCGCGAAGGTGATCGGCTGATCATGCGGAGTGTCGGTGAGCATGACAAGACGCTGGGGGCACCATGATGGACTGGGGTACCCGGCGATGACTCGGCTGAATGACAAGCAGGTGGTCAATGACAACGGACCACGCGCCGGCGTGCTCCATGACACGGATGACTACGCGAAGAAACCGGAACACCAGGAGGCTCTACGCGCCTACGACGCCGCCAAGTCGTCCGGAGCGGAGATCATTCGCTCTGAGGAGGCCCTGGAGGAGATTGAGACAGAGCGTGGGTGAGAGATGCTCGGGCTTGTGCCTTGCCGCACTAGAAGAAGAGGAGGAGTAGAATGTGTGAGTTCTGTACACAGCACGGTGAGGGCAAGAAGTGGTACCTGGAGATGCAGAACTACTCTGAGGAACTGCTCCACCACGAACTCTCCGCGGAGCAGAAGGAGATCGTGAAGGCATCGACCCGTGCCGAGTGGCTGGCTGACTACTTCGGGCACGAAGTTGTCCCCGCGGCCACTGGTGTGTCCATAAGTGCGGAGGGGCCTGCCAAGCCTGCTGAGGCTCAACCCAGCGTGGATGAGTACGTGAGGGCTAGGAAGGTTGAGCAGTTCGGTCAGGTCGTCCCCATCGAAGACCTGCAACAAGTGGTGGATATCGCGGACTCAATCACCAGAATGGCGTGCGCATGCCGGTTCGTCACGACAGGGAAGAAAGACCAGCGATACTGTTTTGGCCTAGGGGTCGACAAGTGGGGCGTACTGGGCAAGTTCCCCGATGCCGCTTCATCGCTAGAGGTGCTGGAAAAAGACGAGGCCAAGGATGCCCTTCGCGAATACGATGAAGAAGGGCTAATGCACACTGTGTGGACGGGCGTAACGCCCTACATCTGCATCGCCTGTAACTGCGACCGCGATTGCAGGCCCTACAAGCGATACCTCGAGGGGAGCGGTACGCATGCCTTCTTCCGGGGTGAGTACATAAGCCAGGTCGATTGGGAGCTGTGCACGGGATGTAAGGCCTGCATGGCTCAGTGCCAGTTTGGGGCCCAGTTCTACTCCTCAGCCTTGGAGAAGGTGTACATCGATCCGGCCAGATGTTTCGGGTGCGGTGTATGCAGGGCAGTGTGCCCCCACGACGCCATCGCCCTCATCCCCAGGCAAGAGCATCCTGAGGCGGCGGAGCTCTGGTTGCGGTAGGGCACCTTAAGACTTCGGAGGTTTCCGTCGAACCCGAGCGCGTAGGTGTCGGCGATGTACGTTCGGAAGTTGGAGTCACTGATTTCACGCGCCAGCGCCTTTTGTGTTTCTTTCCAGATTTCTTCTAATGTCTTGCTTTCTTTGTAATGCTTCGTGCTGCCCTGGGCAGCACCCCCTATGCCGTGGGCAGCACCCCCTATGCCGTGGGCCGCCCGCCGGCTGCCCAGGGCACCACCCCCCTGTGGAGATGTGGATAACTCTCGGTAGGTCTCCTGATCGATGCCGGAGCGGCGCGGGGTTCATAAGCGAGGGCGAAGTCTGCGGCTTCTGGCTCTGGCTGGCACCGCAAACAGACGACCTCACGGAAGCTGTTGGCAGGGAGCGATGGCAAGGCATCGTTCGGGTGTGTGAGCAACTCGACAGAGGCAAAGATGGTGTCCAGTTACATAAGGCGCGCCTGGAGGGATTCGAACCCCCGCCCCACAGATTCGAAGTCTGCGGCTCTGTCCACTGAGCTACAGGCGCTTGAAGCCAGAAGCAGTCGTTCTCCGGCGACTCCCCCTGAACTTGCACCCAAGTATACCAAAAGTAGGCTGGCAACGCAACTCTCCGCCCGACACCATGGCCACGTCGCGGGCCACTCCCTCTGACCAGCGTCTTGGCCGCGGAGCTTGTCTCCCAGCGCCCATTGCTGCTATGATCGTTCAAGTGCCAGCAGTGTTGCCGCCAGTCTCCACGTGATATCGAGCGTCTGCGCAGATACAGAACCAAGTCACTGGTTGAAATCCTCGTCCGGTTCTGTGCCGTGCGGCCAGTTAATGTCGAAGGTTCTCACCCGGTGGGGGAGTGGCTCTGCCGAGACGTGACCTGACCATGGACGCACAAGCCGAGAAACAGCACTTGCTGGACCAAATCGAGGAGTATTCTGATCCAGAGTACCCGCAGGTGATCAGCCTCAGTGGAAGATGCCGCAATAACGACCACAGCACTTGACAAAGTGGGTTGTGATTCGAGCACGACTCTGCTTTGAGGGCCTCGCTGCTCAATCTCTAGTTAGATGCAGTGTCTCTCTGACGAGGGCCAGGAGCGGCAGGCGCAAGCAGATATCGATTGCAATGGCTGCCAGAAACACGTACTGCGGACCGATGTGCTCCCAGATCAGCCCGCCCACGATCGGGGCAGGAATGCTCAACACACCGCGGAACAGGCCAATCACGCCAATCCAACGCCCCATTTGCTCCTGGGGCATGATCTCGGCGGCCATGGAGGACGCGAGGGCAATGCCGATGCTGTTGAATCCGAAGAGCAAGCCATACGTCAGCAGGGACATCGACGCGCCCACTCCCGACGCCGGGCCAAAGACCAGGAATAGATTGCCCGCATAGGCCAGCGGAGCGATGGCGAAAAGCAGCTTCTTGCGGCCGTGTCGATCGGCCAGCCGGCCTAGGGGAATCGAGGCGACCATGGGTACCAGGGTGCTGGTTATGGCGATACCAGCAAGCACGAATTCGTTGGCCCCCTTGAAGTCGTGAGCATACACCGGCATGAAGGGCATGGCTATGGTCCAAGGCAATTCCATCAACCCAATCACCACCATCAGAGGTACCACGTCCCGGCTTTGCTTGAAGACCTGTACGAAACCCGAAAGGATGCTCTCGCCGTCGCCCGGCCCGTTTGGGGCACGAGCGGCGGACAACCGAGTCAGGAGCAGCAGAAGTATCGCCACAAAGATCAGCGCCTGGACACCAAACAGTGGGCGGATGCCCTCAATGCTTATACCGCCAAACTTGGAGATGAGCCAGGCTGCCAGCAGTGGGGTAGCGATGGCCACAGGCGATACCAGCGTCCGGCAGAGACCGCGGCCGGTGGCGCGGTCCTCGTTGGCCAGCTCGCCTGCACAGGTCACGGTGCAGGCGGTGCACGTGATGCGAAAGCCCACGTGGAAGATGATGATGGCCACATACAGCCAGGTCCAGTAGGGAGCCCCGAAGTAGATCAGGCTGGACACTGCCAGCATGACGGTGCCCACAAGGAATACGTTCTTCACGCTGTAGTAGTCGATGAACCAACCTGCGGGCAAGGACGCCAGCGCACCAACGGCGTTGCCCACGCTCTGCAGCGCCCCTAGCTGCACAGGGCTGGCCCCTAGCTGCATGGTATAGATGGAACGGTACTGCATTGTGAGGCCAATAGCCAACTCGTGCAATGACCGACGCGCCAACATGAGTTTGAAAGCGTGGGTTTGACGTCGCGCAAAATGAACAGTGCGCCAGGCTAGTCCTTTTAGGTTCACACGATTCTATCCTTGTCCCCCATGGGCTCAGGGGAGACTTGCGTCAGTCATGCAGCACGGCGGCCATCGGTCCCGCCTAGTGGGTCCCGTGCGGGAGGTGTATCCTGATCGTCTCTCTTGCACGCCAGGACCCCTCGATGGGCAGGCTCAACGACCTCCCTCGCATGTCGTACTGCGCCGAAGGGTAGCTTACCCCAAGTCAGCAGAACATCCAAGTGCGGCGGCTCACTGCGCACTGCAACAGCACCTCCGGCTGTGGAGTAGCCCTTGGTGCTCTGTACCCTCTGTGGACGCATAGTGGGCGCCAGCATTGCTGAGTCGACGCTCTGTCGGATCCAGAGTCGTGCGCGAGGTGACCAACAAGCTGGAGACGGGCCACAAGGATGGGAAGGCTAAGCAGTGAGGGCCGTGCTGGTCCGGGCATCGTTCTGACCCAGACCGCTTGCACGATCGCCCTCCACGGCGACCCCCTGCTGCCGGTACCAGCCGAAGCACTGTCCCCACGGCTGGGGGGCCAAGAGGCGCTTGTCAGCCGGGGCACGCAGAGCTGTGTCGTCTCGGACTGGGAAGGGGCGCTGCCGCAGCGCTACGCTGCCAATCGTCACTGATGATTCCGCACCACCACGGGCAGGCGGACCTGTGGCCCGCCAGCCAGAGCTTTCACCATACCATGAAGAGCGTAGTAGGCCTTGCGGTAGACAATGGGGCTGTTGAAGGGATCCTGGTGGTTCGCCCGATAGGCGATCGAGTACCAGCGCGCCGGCTCGCACTTATCGTACCAGTAGACGGTGGCAAAATCCATGTTGAAGAGAGCCATCACGCCCATCCACGGCCAACGGTTCTGCGCATAGAGATAGGCGCCCACGAGATAGTCGGCTTGCTTCTGCCTGCTGACTATCTGCCAGGTTCGCGTCGGCCAGTCTCCCCAGCCGTGGCAGCCGGCTCCGGGGTCCAGTAGCCAGCCGAACTCGATGACCCAGATGTGCGTGTCGCCATCGTTGCGCAGCTCCATGATCGCCCTCTGCTGCTCCACGCGGCGAAAAGCCAGCCCTCCCACACTCGATGGATCCCGCTGTGGCTCATAGGCGAAGCCATAGGGATGGGAGCCCAAGGCATCGAAGTAGGGCTTACCTCCCTGTCGATAGATGCCGCAGATGAAATCCAGATCGTTCTTTGCACCAGAGGCGTAGAGCTCCTGCGTGTACGGCGTGGTCTGCGTAGCGGCCAGGCTGCCCGCCAGCCCACAGAGAGCGCCCCCTGGCCCACCGATGGTGGCCATACCCGCGGTGACCACCGCAGCGTCCGCGTCGGCATCCTTGATCCGAGGATAGACCGCTTGGAGCATCTGGACGTATTCGCCAGCGTTGGGACTGCCGCCCCAGAACATGGGAAGGTTGGGTTCGTTCCAGATGACGTAACCAGCGACGTCGCCCGCGCAATGAGACGCCAGGGCATACATGAAGTTACCAAGGTCGGCCATGTCATCGGGCGGGGCGCCCTCAGGGCCGCTTCTCGCCCAGTCGGGAGCGGAATCCACGCGTAGGATCACCTTCAAGCCCATGCTCTCCGCGGCGGTCAGGAGTTCGTCCAGGCCCTGCCAATGGTAGGTCCCCTTAGGGTGCTCGGCCAGCGACCACTGGAGGTTCCACACCAACCAGTCGAAGCCCATGTCATCCACCAGAGAGGCATTGCTCCGCTCCGAGAGGAAGGCGCCGTACCCCACGTGAGGCTGCTCGATGGCCAGACGCGAAGTGGACGGAGTCAGGAAGACGAGAACCAAAGCGAGGAGAACCGCAATGATGGGGATGCGCGCTCCCTTGAGCAGAGAACTCGTCGGCTTTGCCGAGGATCTGTGTTTCATGTCGTCATTGTCCCATCGACCTTTGGTTCAACTCGGGCATCCAGCGAGCCGCCTGCTCTCGCCGATTTCAGAGTGTGGCCGCGGCTGCACGCTGTTGCTGTCAACGCTGTTGAGCTCTGTGGCATCGGAAAGTCCGCGCAATCGTGGGGTCGTCGGTGCGAGACCTGTTGTTCCAGTATACAATGCAGCGGCGGTGGCGGCAATAGGAAATTGGTACCGTTGTCTGTTGGGATGCACCCTATGGCGGTGAGCCACGGTGACCCATGTTAGGCAAGCCACGGTGTGGCGCACTGCTAGTCACGACGGACGCTGGCGCGATCGCCGAGAGGCTCCGCTGATTCTCTCACGGCTCACGGACTACTAGTTCACGCAGCCAGGTTCGTAATGCGGCACGTTACCAGCCCCCGTCGTTCGTTGTCGCCGCTTGGTTCTCGCTGGCAGCGGAAGACCGCTCTCCCAACCCTTGGCGAAGTGGTCACGATCTCTCGGCTCACCTGCGACTCAACCTTGACAATCGGCGATACGTGGTGCAGAATCGCTTGCGAAGCTTCGACACGCCGACAATGATGAGCGAAACAAGTCGCGTCTTCGCCGTGCGTGACGTGAGGTTGCCCGATGCAGCTTGACATCGTCGTATCGCACACACCGAGTTGGTGGCTGCGCGTCGCCAACTGGCTCGGGGCAGACATCAAATGGACACATGCCTTCCTCCGCTATCGAGTGGGGCGAGCTCTTCCCCGCATTATCGAGGCGGGAGCGGGTGGCGTGAGCGACGATCTATGGAGACCGGAGAGGTACTATGAGTACGGCGTCTACCGGCTCCAGAACTGGTGCTTTGACGAAGAGGCCGAGAGGCAAAGGGCATACGACCGCATGCACAGCTTTGCTGCGGGGGAAGTGGGCAAGCGATACCGCTTCGGGGCTTTGCCTCTCATCCTTTGGCGAATGATACGAAAGGTCACCAAGGTCACGGCCGCTCAGTCCTACAGGACATTCATAGGGACAGGCGAGGTCTGCACTTCGCTCGTCGATAGAAGCTTCCTGTGGGGAGGATTCGACCTCGTGCCGGGCGAGACAAGCCCCTTTCTCCTGCCGGATGAGATTGCAGGCTCCCCCCTGTTGGAGATGATAGAACAGGGAGGCAGACAGGCCTAGCGGCTGCCCAGGAGCCCTGTCCTACGTGTACCGCGAACCGATCGCTCATTCCACAGTGGGGGTCTCCCGGATCTCACAGATCGCTCTCCTGATGCCCTCGGGTTGGGAGTCCCCAAGCATATCACACACAACACCCACACCATTCAGATCGTCAAGTCGGCCACTAGAGAGGCTCTGGTGAGCCCTGGAAGCGATTCCAGGCGGTATCTGCGTGCACACAAAGCGCTCTGTGGCTGGCACATCTGGACCCACTTCCAACCCGATCATGCTGCAGTCACTCTGAACCCTGGTGCACTGATGCCTTCGCCATTGCACTCCGGTCCGTAGCATCGAGTCGGGGAGTCATCTGCTGCCCCTTTTGCGTCCACACCTGGGGTGTGGTAGAGTTGTCAGTGCCCTTTGTTGTCAACCAATTCTCCCCAGAAGGGCGATGACAAATACGTGAGATCCATTTGAACCAAGGGGGGCATCAAGATATGCAAATCAGTGTTGCTGACGAGCGAGTTCTGCTACTTGAAGAGCAGATCCCCATGGAGCAGGCTGAAGGGCGTGCTTGGAGCAAGAAGAGCGACGCCTTCGGCACGATAACCAAGATGACCAAGTTCTTACAACGGCCCAAGGACGACGAGTTCGAATTGACGTACAAGGAACATCGTTACCAGCCCTTTTGGCACGTGGTCTGTACAGCCCTCCACGTCTATGAGCGGACGTCAGAGTATTCGCTTGCTACGAGTGGCCCAGAAGTGGAGTCCGTCAGTGTCGAGGGCACGGAGTACAAGGCAGAGAGTGGCTCCATCAATCTCACCGGCCTGGACCACTGTCGGGAGGAGGCGCACCAGGAGGTGTTCGTTGAGGGCATCACCGGTGAGAAGGTCCCAGAGTTGGCCGACTACCTCAAGTTCCCCGCCGCCGCGATCTCGGCGGAAGCCCTTGAGAGCTTTGCACTAGCGGGGACCATCGTAGTGCCGCCGCAAGCCCGCGCGTCGGCTATTGTGCGTGAGGTGCTGGCCGGGATGATCAAGAGCGTGCAGGCGGACCGCATCTTGGAAGAACAGGTCAACGTGGAGCGAGTGGACCTCTACTACCGTCCTGTCTACGCCTTCCAATACCGCTGGCTGCCAAAGGAGAAGGAAGGCATCATGGAATGTGATGCGCTGACGGGCAAACTGGGGGTCGGCAGCAGTACCTTCCAGCGATACCTCGGAAAGGTCCTCGATGCGGAATTCCTTTTCGACGTGGGGGTGGACGCAGTGGACCTGCT
>JAUWLF010000171.1 GCA_030613785.1 Chloroflexota bacterium
CCTACACCAGGCCTACCACTGGCTCTGGCCGTAGCTCTGGCGCGGAGCGGACTCGGTCACCACCAGATCGGTGGCCCTGGGCCCACGCTGGTCGGTCTCGATGGTGAAGTCCACCTTGTCACCCTCGCCCAGTGAGCGAGGTCCGCCAGCGCGAATGCCCGAGAAGTGGACGAACACGTCCTTGCCTTCATCACGCGTGATGAAGCCGTAGCCCTTGCCGTCACTGAACCACTTAACGGTCCCGTTGACTCTGGACTCTTCCATAGCTGTTCAATTCTCCTTTCCCTAGATTGAAGGTGCGGCTGTGCCTCAAGAAGCCTCAGCTTCCATACGGATTCAGCACTTACACGCCGCCGAGCAGTCCAGGATGAGAAAACAGCTACGAATGAGCCTATTCCACCTGCGACAGGCAGGGTCAGTGTGTACCTTCTACACCATATATACCAGAAATCCTCACTGTTGTCAAGTCGGCTAGAGGGGACGGGGCTTGGGAACCCAACTGTGACTGGGAGGAAGCCAGGCAAAGAGATCAGGCTTCCCCAACCAGCGTCGCCTAGCCACCCACCGTCCCGATCGCCTGCGGAGGTCGGGCGGCGGTCTCCCCCATAGGCATCATGCGCCCTCGCGCAGCTCCCTCTCCACGTCGGTGGCCCGCTCCTTGAGGGTCGGCAGATCATCCTGCACGGTTTTCCATACCTCCTTCTCGTCCACCTCGAAGTAGTCATGAATGAGGATATTCCGCATCCCCACCATGTCAGACCAGGGGATTTCAGGGTGCGTTTGCTGCACCGACGCTGACACCCGCCGCGCTGCTTCCCCGATGATCCCCAGTTGCCGCACCACACCGTCCTGCACGAGCTGGCTCTCCTGGAAATCCACCCATGACACGCCTCTCACGTACGCCTCAACAAGCGCGATGGCATCGAGAATATGCCGCAGGTAGACCAGGTCATCCTTCATAGAGCACGACCTTCTCCCGTTCCACCCCCGGGCGCATGTGTCGGCTCAGAGAACCCTCCGTCACCAGGTCCACCTGCCGCCCCAGGCGCTCGCTCAGTTCCCGTCGCAGCCGCGCCAGTGCAAGCAACCCCACTGGGTCTCTGAAGGCCACGAGGATATCCACATCGCTCTCGGTGGTGGCATCACCCCTCACAGTCGAGCCAAACAGGGCGACACGCTCCACGGCGTACGGCAGCAGGATGGGCAGTATCTTCTCTCGCAACGCCTGAGCTCCTCCCACGGAAATCGGCCGCCTGGCAATCCTCGCCAGGTCCGTCTCATCTCCCAGGAGGAAGACTTTGGGCTCATCCAGCACGGACAGCACGACGTGGTTGTTATCGCCAACCTTCCCCTCGAACTCATCCACGCTCATGACGACTTGATTGATCTCCCTACGTAACTCACGCTGCGCCTGGGCCAGGACGGCTGAGAGCTCCCTGGAACCGATCGAGCCAATCACGAAGAGATCGATGTCGCTTGCGGCCTTCTCCTCGCCACTTGCGTAGGACCCGAAAATGAAAGCAACCTCGATTGCCTTGCCTTTCTCTGCCAGATATTCACGCAGGACATCCCCTAGACCCACGGTCTTGAGGAACATGGACTTCAACTCCGGGAATATGGGGCAGCCGTTGTTGACCTGATAGTACTTTCGATTGCCATCCACTGTGTGCTCAAGCAGGCCGATTCCCTCTAGCTTGCGCAACTCGCGCTGGACTGCGCGCCGAGGCTGATCGGTCAGTGTGGCCGCCTCGCGCACATAGAATCGCTCCTCCGGATTCAGGAGAAACAGGCGGAGTATGGCGATCCGCGCCTTGGAAGAAAACAACTGCTCAAGCATCTCTGCGACTCAAGTGGATACGTTCTGTAGCCTATAGTATACAAAGCGTCGCCAATTGTCAAGGACGGCGCTCTACCGCATCGGCTGGATTGGGTGGGGGTCAGTTCAGCCCACCTCAGGCGCCCCTCTGCACCTGACTAAAACAGCATCCCACAGTCGAAACATTCTGTCGATAACGGATGGGCACCCTCGCCAAGAAAAAGAGCCGCAGCAGCGAAAGAATCGCCCTGAGGCTCTCTCGTGATCAGTTGCGCTTGCTCGCGCAGCCTAGCCACTCCAAGACCTCAGAGGTCTCACGTATGTGGTCGCTAGTGGCCCCGCCTCCGCCATACCGAGTTGTTCCGTGGTAGGGGCGAGGCATGCCTCGCCCCTACGGACGAAGGGTCCAAGGGAGTGATTGTGTGCGGAGCGGACTCGGTCACCACCAGATCGGTGGCCCTGGCCGCACGCTGGTCAGGCTGTTCTTCATGCCTGTGGGTCACTCTATGCTGTTGGCCGGTCTCCGTAAACGTGCGTTTTGCACATTTAATCGTGCGCGCTCGTTTCGCAATCGTGCGGGCACGTTTTTATGTCAAACCGGTTCATGATAAGTGCCCCTTCCTCTGCCAAGTCGGCGCAGTCGGTCCGATGCTACCAATCTCGCGAGGAGACGGGTCGCCTGATACTTGCCAATCTGGCACAGCTCAGCCGCCTCTCGCCGGGTGTAGCTGCGTCCCGCAGATGACTTCGGCGATCGGCAGATGCCAAGACCTCGGAAGTCTCCTCTGCGATGGAACGACGGTCTGAATGACAGAGGGACTTGCCCTTCCCAGCCACGATGGGAAAGGCGATGGTGCAAAGCGGCAAAGAAAAGAGCCTCAGCAGCGAAACAATCGCCCTGAGGCTCTCTCGTGTTCACGTGCGCTTGCTCGCGCAGCCTACACCAGGCCTACCACTGGCTCTGGCCGTAGCTCTGGCGCGGAGCGGACTCGGTCACCACCAGATCGGTGGCCCTGGGCCCACGCTGGTCGGTCTCGATGGTGAAGTCCACCTTGTCACCCTCGCCCAGTGAGCGAGG
>JAUWLF010000179.1 GCA_030613785.1 Chloroflexota bacterium
GTTCTGTGCCGTCGGTGGAACTGGCGGCAGGGGGACGGCACCAAGATCACGCCCTCCAGCCGGAACGTACTGGTCAACATAGACTGTCTGGCCCCTGTGGGGAAGGATGAAGCCGGGAGGCTCGTGGTGGAGCTGGCGGAGCTGATCGAGCGCTTCTGTGGAGGTTCTGTGCGGCATCATCTTCTCACCGCCGACGAGCCCATGGCGGAGATCGCCTGACATGGACGATCTCCCTCTCGTTTCCGTCATTATTCCCAACTGGAATGGCGCTGAACATCTGCCCACTTGTCTCAACTCCTTGCGACGCCAGACCCATCCTCGGGTCGAGGTCATCGTGGTGGACAACATGTCGAGCGATGAGTCGGTTGCCTTGCTGGAGAGGGAGTATCCAGAGGTGATGGTGATCTCATTGACGGAGAACAGGGGCTACGCCGGAGGCGTGAACAGAGGGATACGGGAGGCCAAGGGGGAGACCTTGGTGGTGCTGAACAACGACACCGAGGCTGACCCTGACTGGCTGGGCGAACTGTGCGGTGGGCTGGAGAGGCACCCAGAGGCCGGCGCGGCGACATCGAAAATCCTTCTCTTTGACCAACGCGACGTCATCAACTCGGCTGGAGACCTATACCGCGTGGACGGCGTTCCGGTGAACCGGGGGGTGTGGGAGCGGGATGAGGGCCAGTACGATCAAGAGGAGAAGGTCTTCAGCCCCTGTGGAGGAGCTTGCGCCTTCCGCCGTTCCATGTTGGCAGAGCTGTCAACCGCGGACGCCGATGAGGTCTTCGACGAGGACTTCTTCGCGTACTGTGAGGACGTGGATCTGGGTTGGAGGGCGCAACTGGCCGGGTACCACTGTCTCTACGTGCCCACGGCGATTATCTACCACCGTTTGAGCGCGACAGGGGGAGGGAAGATCGCCAGCTACTACACCGGTCGCAACTTGATCTACGTCCTGGCCAAGAACTATCCCTCGTCACTGTTGAGGAAGTACTGGGGACGGATCGTTCTGGCGCAACTGAGGATCACGTGGGAGGCCCTCAAGGCCTGGCGGGGAGAGGCGGCCAGAGCGCGCCTGCGAGGCCAACTGAGCGGGCTCTGGATCTTGCCGCGCATGCTGCGGAAGCGGCGGGCCATTCAAGAGAGCCGCGTGGTCTCCGACGAGTACCTGGAGTCGATACTGATAGGCTAGGAGCAGCGGCGCACATGGATCATCCCTTCTTGTCCATCGTCGTCCCCGCTTACAATGAGGAGCGTAGGCTACCCCATACCTTGCCGCGTATTCTTGCTTTCTTGGAGGCCCAGGACTATCCTGGCGAACTGATCGTCGTTGACGATGGGAGCACTGATAGCACCGCCCTGGTGGTGGAGAAGATCTTCGCAGGTCTCCCGTTTGGCACCCTGATCAGAAATGAGCACCGGGGCAAGGGCCACGCGGTGAAGACCGGGGCATTGGCCGCCCATGGGGATTACATCTTCCTATGCGATGCGGATCTGTCGATGCCCATCGAGGAAGTGACCAGGTTCCTGCCCCCAGCCCTGGAGGGGTACGACGTAGCCATCGGCTCCCGCGAGATCGAGGGGGCCAGGAGGTACGACGAGCCTTCCCACCGGCATCTGATGGGTCGCGTGTTCAACTTCCTGGTACGGCTGTTGGCAGTACGAGGGTTCCAGGACACTCAGGCGGGTTTCAAATGCTTCAGACGCGATGTGGCGCAGGAGGTGTTTCCCCACCAGACCATGGACGGGTTCGGCTTCGACGTCGAGATCCTCTTCATCGCTCAGAAACGAGGGTGCCGCATTGTGGAGGTGCCCATCAACTGGTACTACATGAGCAACAGCCGGGTTAGCCCCGTAGGGGATTCGGTGCGCATGTTTCGCGACATTCTCCAAGTGCGGATCAACGACTGGCGGGGGATGTACGATAGGGGGTGATTGCCGTTGCGGTGCGCATCAGAATGGTCGCTCACTCAAGTCTCGTTGTCCGCATTGGTATCTGACCCCATGTATGATAGGATTGCAGGAAGGGCGTCTCATACTCAGGAAACTCGGAGGTGGAAGCATGAGCACCTATCATCTTCTAGTGGCGACCGAGAAGGACGAAGACGGCTACTACGCCTTTTGCCCGCAGCTTCAAGGATGCTACGCCCAAGGAGACACCTACGAAGAAGTCCTGGAGAACATCAAGGATGCGATACGCCTTCACATAGAAGACAGAATAGAAAGCCGTGAGGACATCCCCCAGCCTGAATCTGTCAGCTTGACCTCACTAGAGGTCGCAGTATGACCAAGAGGCTTCCAAGGATAACCGCCGCTGTGGCGATAAGGGCCTTGGAAAGG
>JAUWLF010000044.1 GCA_030613785.1 Chloroflexota bacterium
CGCCTTTGACGTGCGCCTCGCCGTTGCTCTCGGGTATCTCCAGGCTCATCACTGGAGGCAAGCTGACCTCTCCCCGAACCAGGCGGGTGAAACCCTCCTCCACAGCCGGTATCGCGTCCTCAATGCTCACCATCCGTCGGACATCTGTTTCACTAACCACCAACATCTCGAAGATTTCCTCTAGCCTGTCCTCATTTGTGGCCTGGTAACTCCGCTTGTCATTACGCCTCGCTTCTCGAAGTCTGAGGATCTGAACGGCACTATCGTAGTTGAAGGTAAACGCCCTCTGGGTAGGAGGTTCTCGTTCACAGGCGACTTGCCACGATGCCGCGGTGATAGAACCGTGTCCCTGGAATGGGCGGGAGTCGCCGGCTCAGCTCAGACGACTCCAAGTCGGCCTTAGGTTTCCTTGAGTATGCCACCCAGAATCTCGAGGGTTCGATCGATATCATCAGGAGTGTTGTACAAGTGAGGTGCAAAGCGGACGGCGCCGATGCGCGGCGAGACCACCACCCCTTCCTCGTTCAAGCGGCGGGCGACCTGGGTCTGGTCGTGCCCTGGAAAGCGGGCTGTCACGATCGAGGACTTCGGGTTCTCGATTTGGGGCGACACGAACTCCGCCTCCAGGTTGGCTAGCCCTTCTGCGAGAGCCGTCGCTAGGGACAGATCGTAGGCATGAATGTGCTCGATCCCGATGCCCAGCAGATGGTCGGTGGCTGTCACCAGGCCTATGGCACAGCCGTAGGCCATGGTTCCGAATTCGAAGCGGCTGGCGTTGGGCGCCCATTCCAGACGATCTGCCTGGAAGTCGAAGACCTGGGACGTGCTGCGCCAACCGACGAGACCAGGCTCAAGCTTCTGGTGAAGATCACGACGCACGAAGAGTATCGCTGCCCCAAAAGGGCCGCAGAGCCACTTGTAGCCTGACGTCACCAAGGCGTCTATGTCGTCGGCCACCACGTCTATGGGCACGGCACCTGCCGACTGCGTAGCATCAACTATCAGAAGGGCACCATGCTCGTGGGCTACCTGGGCCAGCGGTGCCAGATCCAGGCACTGGCCGGTGGAGTATTGCACATGACTGATGCAGACGGCAGCAGTGCGCTCATCGATGAGATCCATCAGTTCTGTGGGGTCTATGACGTGGTTTTCGTCGGCTGTCAGCCGCACCTCACAGCCAGTGGAGCGAGCCACCCTCAGCCAGGGATAGACCACGCTGGGGAACTCAACACGCGCGCTAACCACGTTTGCCTCCGGACCAGGGCTGAGGGCCCAAGCCAGAGAGCACAGGGCCTCGGAGGCGTTCGAAGCGCTGGCGATCTCGTCTGGTTGTGCTCCCAGGAGACGTGCTCCCGTCTGGCGCAGTGACTCGAATACCTTGGTTTCGGCTTGTTCGTCGAAGTGCACAGTGCCTCGCATTGCCAGGTCTTCCTGCCAATCCAAGGTGGCTTGCGCGGCCATCTTCGACATGGGCGCGACTGAAGCGGCGTTGAGATAGGTGTAGTGCTGTGTGGCTGGGAAGAGGTCCGAGCTGACAAGAGCTTCCATTTGCTTCCTCCTGAGGAGATGGATCTTGAGGTCGCGTTGGCTACCTCGACTCGCGTGTTGTGAACAGAGAACGCCATGAATGATTCCGGACACCCAGATCCGGTGAGTCCTAATATGCCATAGCTGCAGACGTATGTCAAGCGTGCGAGCGGGCCCTCTCTGCGTCGTGCTGGTTCGAGTGGTGGGTCCTTGCTATTTGCGGGGGTCGGTACTATAATGTTGTTGGGTCGGGCGGTTAGCTCAGTTGGCTAGAGCGCTACGTTGACATCGTAGAGGCCGTAGGTTCAAGTCCTATACCGCCCATCTAGGCTAGGCGAAAGGCGACGAACGGGACGAGTACCCCAGGTACCGCTACCAGGGAGGAGGGGCCGAAGACTGGAAGCCCTCCAGCAAGGGCCTGAGGGAAAACCACCCGGGAGCCTGGCTCCGGAAAGGGATCAGAGATGGTCCTGAGTATGGGGTCGCGGAGGCGTCCGTTATCAGCCACAATGAGGGCAACGGGGATCTGTTGCCGAAGTTGGGTGGAACCGCGGGAAACCTCTCGCCCCAAAAGGCGAGAGGTTGTTGCTTGTGTGGAAGGAGAACTGATGAGAGTCCGTTTGACCCGCACGGACTTGCTGGTACTCTGTGTGGTGCTGATCTGGGGAGCGACCTTCAGCGTCGTCAAGTACGGCCTGCGGGAGATAGGGCCCTTGGCCTTCACCGCCGTGCGTTTCTCCGGCGCAGCTCTGCTGTTGCTGGCTTGGGTATGTGTGGCAGAGGGCAGGCCTGTAATAAGGAGGGAAGATTGGCTGGTAGTCGTGCTAGTGGGATTGACAGCGATTGGCGTGTATCAGGTCTTCTTCACCCTGGGACTGTACTACACCACGGCTTCCAACTCGTCTTTGATCCTGGCCTCAGTGCCGGCGTGGACTGCCATTTTCGCCGCGGCATCGAGACAGGAGAGGATCTCTCCTCTGCAAATCCTGGGTATATCTCTCTCCTTTGTTGGTGTGGCCCTGACCATTATGGGGCGGGGCGACGCCATCTCCCTGACGTGGGAGAACTTGCGAGGGGATGTCCTAATGCTCATTGCGGCGGCACTGACTGCATCGAGTGCAGTAATCTCGAAGCGCCCGTTGCAAAGGTACTCATCACTGCGACTGATGGCAGTCTCCATGGTATGTGGTAGCGTGTTCCTGCTACTGATTTCGTGGCCGGAGATGCTGGCCCAGGAGTGGACTCGTGTCTCCTTGGGCGCCTGGCTAGCGTTGGCGTACAGTACGATCCTGGGTGGCGGCGTCGCCTTTGTGATCTGGTTCAAGAGCATAGGCGAGATAGGCGCTGCCAGGACAGCGATCTACAACAATCTGATACCTCCTGTGGCGATAGTGATAGCCTTCACCACTTTGGGTGAACGGCTGACACCTCTGCAGGCATTGGGCGCGGTAGTGATCTTGAGCGGTGTGGCCCTGACGCGCTTTGCGCCATCGAGGCAGGGGGATGATTAGGCTCTCGGTCAGCGAAGGGGAGTATGTCCGGTACAGAAGGAGAAGTGACCATGTCTGAGAAGCATCTGGATGAGCTGCGTCATTCGACATCCCACATCATGGCTGAGGCTGTATTGCACCTGTTTCCAGGAGCGAAGTTCGCCATCGGCCCGTCTATCGAGGACGGTTTCTACTACGACTTTGATCTGCCTCGTCCCCTGACGCCAGAGGACCTGGAAGTCATCGAGGCGCGCATGAGAGAGATCATTGAAGCCGGCTACCCTTTCGATAGACGGGAGATCTCGCGGGAGGAGGCGGAGAAGACGTTCGCGGACCAAGCCTACAAGCTGGAGTTGATCGGCGACATGCCTGAGGACGAGATAATCTCCATCTACACTCAGGGTGAGTTCACCGACCTTTGTCGTGGTCCTCACGTGAAGAATACCGGCAATGTGAACTCCGAGGCCTTCAAGTTGCTGAAGGTGGCCGGTGCATACTGGCGCGGTGATGAGAAGCGCCCGATGCTGCAGCGGATCTACGGCACCGCCTGGTCCACCCCAGAGGAGTTGAAGGACTATCTGGACAGGCTGAAGGAGATGGAGAAGCGGGATCATCGCCGCCTGGGAAAGGAATTGGACCTGTACAGCATCCACGAGGAAGCTGGGGCGGGGTTGGTCCATTGGCACCCCAAGGGCGGCGTGATTCGCACCGTCATAGAGGATTTCTGGAGGGAGGAGCATTACAAGGCGGGTTACGATGTCATCTACACGCCCCACATCGGCCGTGCGCAGTTGTGGGAGGATAGTGGTCACCTGGATTTCTACCGTGACCTGATGTACTCGCCAATGGACATCGAAGGCCAGGAGTATTTCATCAAGCCCATGAACTGTCCCTTCCACATCATGATCTATAAGAGTCGGCTGCGTAGCTATCGCGAGTTGCCATTGCGTTGGGCCGAACTAGGTACCGTCTACCGGTTCGAGCGCAGCGGCGTCCTCCACGGCCTGCTCCGGGTGCGTGGGTTCACCCAAGATGATGCTCACATCTTCTGCGCCCCCGACCAGATAGAGGAAGAGATAGGCCGAGCGCTGGCTTTCAGCCTCTTCATCTGGCGCAGCTTTGGCTTCGACGAGTACGAAATCTACCTCTCGACCCGTCCGGAGAAGTACGTTGGTGAGCCGGAGAGATGGGAGCAAGCTCAGGAGGCCTTACATAGGGCGCTGGAGAAGGAAGGGTTGCCCTACGAAGTTGATGAGGGCGGCGGTGCTTTCTACGGGCCCAAGATAGATATCAGCGTGAAGGATGCCCTGGGGCGGATCTGGCAGTGCACAACGATCCAGTTTGACTTCAACCTTCCTGAACGGTTCGACATGAGCTTCATCGGGGAGGATGGAAAAGAGGCTCGTCCCTACATGGTGCATCGGGCCCTGCTGGGGGCTTTGGAGCGGTTCTTTGGCCTTCTCATCGAGCATTATGCAGGCGCTTTCCCAGTCTGGTTGGCTCCCGTACAGGCGGTGTTGATCCCTATCACCGACCGGCACGTTGAGTACGCGCGGCAGGTGGTGACTCAACTCCGGGAGGCGGGGTTGCGCGCTGATATGGATTCGAGAAGCGAGAGGATGCAGTCCAAGATTCGCGACGCTCAGTTGCAGAAGATACCGTATATGCTGATCGTGGGTGATCGGGAGATGGAAGCTGGGGCCGTGGCGGTCCGTTTACGCACGGAGGAGGACCTGGGCGCCAGATCGGTGGAGGAGTTCATCGCCATGGCTCAGGAGGCCGTTGCTGAGAAAAGGGTGGACTAGCGGCGTCGGAGATCTCCTTCTTGATGGGGTTGCCTTTCTCAACATCAGGGGATCGTCCCCGACGCTGCCTCGCGCTGCCGTGTGGACCCACAACATACCGTGGTGTGGATTGTCCTGATGCGCGCGCTTCTTAGATGGCAAGAGCCCCACATTTCAGTCGAGCCTGTGCTGATCGCCTGCTATGGATGTGTCAATCCGGGCGTGAGTGCCTGCAAATGCCGATCATCTGGTGCGTGCGCAGGCCAAGTCACTCTGCAAAGAGGGCACCGAGATGTCGGAACTGAGGGATGAGACGGGACGGATCGTGGCGGCCTTTGGGCTGCAATGCAGTGATGAGACGGCCAGAAGGCTGCAGAGACTGTGGTCGCAGATTCCTCCCACGAAGAGTGGATCTGGTATGGTCAGGGCGGAGGTTGGTAAGGAGTTCAAGGCTCTGGGCTGGGCTTAGCATTTCGTGAGAGCCTTGTTGGCGGTGGCCCATGGAGTTCTACGCCGATGAGATAGAGGTTCGCTTCGACCAGAAACCGACCTTGGAGAAGAGGCCGGGGCTTCCCACAGCCTTCAGTTGGCAGGGCCGCGAGTACGTCATCGTGGAGTTGCTCAAGGAGTGGCACGACTATCGCAAGCGGGGGAAGAGCAAGGCTTTCTACCAGAAGGAGAGAGGGAGCTACTGGGTGGAGAAGAGTCAAAGGGAGGGTTCTTGGGGAATGGGAAGGGACTACTATCGGGTTCGGACGGGGGGTGGCGAGATCTTCGACATCTACTACGACCGCTCGCCGAAGGGGCAGAAGCGAAAGGGGCAGTGGATACTATCGCGCAAGCTGGGGGAAGAACCGCTTCCCTAGCACTCGTTCTCCATGTGCTCCTTCATGGTGGCTCTTCGAACGTGCCATATCCGTTGTAGCGCCGTGAGATTGCTGAAGATGGCCAGAACGATCAAGGCCAACAAGGTCTGCTCCAGAATCAAGCCCACCACCAGCACAGCCATACGCTCCAGGCGGGAGAAGAAGCCGACTTTGCACTCCACGCCGAGACCCTCAGCCCGGGCCCTGGTATAGCTGACCATCAGCGATCCAGTGATGGTGAGGTAGATCAGCACCGTCTCCAGAGTCGCTCCCCTGTAGAGGTAGAGAAGTCCCAGATAGAGAGCTATCTCGGAGAAGCGATCTAGCGTAGAATCGAAGAAGGCGCCAAAGGGAGTGACCTTGCCCGTCATCCGTGCTAGAGTACCGTCCAAGGCGTCGAAGAGGCCCACGAAGATGATCAACAGCCCCGCTACCCTCTCGTGGCCCAGGGCCAGCACATAGGCCACCGGCAGCATGGCCAGAAAACCGCACAAAGTCAGGACATTGGGAGAAACGCCTGTCCGAGCGAGGGGGCGAACGATGGACTCCAGGAGGCTCCTCGTATACTTGCGAAGAGCTTCTCTGGCCTGCTGAGGCCCCTTCTTCGACGAATCTCGGCTCACGTCAAGCTGCGCCTTTTCTTTGCGCCAGGAGTTCTTGGTAGTAGTCGAGGACCCGTGAGGCCACCTCGGGCCAGGAGTATTGGCGAGCCTTGATGCGGCCTTCCTCTCCCATCTTGTGGCGGAGTGCTGGGTCCTTCAGAATGCGCACGATGGCCTCCGCCAGTGCCCTCTCGTTCTTCCTCTCCACCAGCAGCCCTTGCTTTCCATCGTCCAGGAGGTCTCGATAGCCCGGTATGTCGGAGGCGACTGCTGGTTTGCCAGCGGCCATGGCCTCCAACAGTACGATCCCGAAGCTTTCGAAGCCGGTAGAAGGAGCGCAAAACACGTCGCAACTGCGGTAGTAGCGGGGTAGTTCTTCGTCGGAGACATGTCGCACGAACTTCACGCCGGTCAAATGGTGTTCACGAACGTAGCGAAGGTGGGGGGCGATTTCCTTCTTTCGATAGGCTCCCACGACAATGAGGCGAGCTTGTGGAAACTTCTCCTTTACGTAGGGGAAGGCGCGTAGCAAGTAGCGAAAGCCCTTTCTTGGTTCCAGGCGGCCCACAAACAGAATGTTGAGCTTGCCGTCAGCGTACCGCTCCAGCGGATACACGTGGTCGCCTCCAAAGCGCTCCAAGTCGATGCCGTTGGGGATAATGACGTATTGACCGCCGAAATAGGGAGCTACCGTGTCCTTGGCCGCTTTGGATACAGCGATCTTGCCATCCAGTTTGTCGAAGAAAAGCTGAAACACTCGTCTGCCGTATTGATAGATCAGGTGTGTGTCGCGGTAGGAGTGGAAGGTCCCTACGTTTACGGCCCGCGAGTGCCTGAGGGCGATCAGTGGCACAGGGAGGGTCATCGGTTCGTGGGCATGAACGATGTCGAAGTCTTCCTCGTGGAGGGCTCTCTTGACTCGCCAGTACACGGCCGGCGAGTAGGGGATGCGAGCCTTGGAACCGCCAAAGGGGATGGGAATCACTCTCCCAGTTGTTGCGATGAGGTTGTCCGGCAGCTTCTCCGGAGTCTTACCAGCACAGGGAGCGATGATCCCCACCTGGTGCCCGAGCTCCCTGAAATGCTTGTCCAGGTAGAAGATGTGCTGGGTCACTCCGCCGGGGTAGGGATAGTCATAGGGCGACACCAGGGCGATTTTCACTGCTGGTCGCCTTCTTTCAGTGAGTCTATCGCCCGCCTGACGTGCTGGCTGGGCATGATGACCAAGCTTCTGAGCATCTGCTCCCCGGCGATGGACATCAACCGGCGATGATCCTCCAGACCTAGGAACCGTCCTCCCGCATGAGTGGCGTTCTCGTTCAAGGCTCTGCGGAGGTCGGCGGCGCTATCTCCGGCGAAGAGGGTGTATCCTGAACCTATGAAGTCCAGGGAATGAGCATCGCTGCCCCCCACCTCGGGGAGATGCCATTGCTCGCGATTCATGGCCAGCACTTTCTCGTAGATGACCCGGCCGGCCAAGGTAGGGTTGATGATTTCCAGACCCTCGAAAGCGACGTCCTGCCGTTCGTCTTCCATGATCCTGCACAGCCCGTGGTATCCGATGCTGCGCGTGAGCCAACTCGTGGGATGAGGAACGATGCAGAACCCTCCTTGCTCATGTACGAGCTGGATCGTGCGAGCCAGAGGCAGTAGCATGCGGATGGGTCTCTCCAGGTCATAGGCTAGGAGGTGCCCCTCCAGGGTGGTGATCTCCATACCCACGATGAACTCGAAACGGTAATTGTGCGTGCCGACCAGTTCCCTCGCTTCCAGCGCTCCCTCGATCAAGTCGTGATCGGTGATGGAGATGAGGTCCAGGTCGGTTTCGTGCTCGACGTACTCAAGTATGTGCATTACACTGGCGACGCCGTCACCAGCCCCGCTGTGGATGTGCAAGTCTGCCTTGCCGAGTCCAGTCTCAGTTTCCATGTTGGCCATCTCGCCAGACAGGGTGCAGCATCAGCCATTGCTCGGGATACCGCCGGATCCAATCCTCCATCCGAGCCACGACCTTGCCGACGTTGGCCCGGACATCCCGCTCGAAGTCGCCGGTCGCCTCCAGTTCGAGGGGGGACTCGAAGTACAATGAGGAGCTGTTGTCGGCCTGACGTAGTCCGAAGCAGGTTACGACCGGGGCTCCAGTGCGGAGCGCGAGCTGTACGTGCCCATCCGGGAGCCGAGCCGGTGCGCCGAAGAAGTCCACAACGATGCCACTGTGGGTGATATCCCGATCCGCGGCCAGCGCTACGATCTCGCCCCTGCGTAGTGCTCGGAACAGGCCCAAGAGGGGCCCATCAACCGGCATGAGGGTGATCCAGTTTCTGGCTCTGAGCCGGCAGACGTATTCGTACAGCCTCTCCGGCTGGAGATGTTCGGCGGGAACGGTTATCTTGAGATTGAGGATAGCGGCGATATGTACCAAGGCATCGAACGGCCCGAAGTGGCCGGTCGTCAAGATCAGGCCCTTGCCCTGCGCGAGAAGTTGCTGGAGTCGTTCCAGTCCAACAATGTTGACCGATGCGCTGATCTCCTCATCGCTGAGCGCGTGGCTGCGGAAAAGATCGAAGTAGTTCTTCGACAGGTTGCTGAAAACCTGTCGCGCCTTGGTTTGGACAGTGGTCTCGTCCCCTTCGTTCTTCAGGACATGGGATAGGTTGTCCTCTAGCGTTGTGGCGCTTCCGGAGTAGAGGTGGAAGGCCACAAGGCCAATCGCATCCGCAAGGCGGTAGCCAACTCGTCGAGGAACGAGCGGGGCCAGGGATCCCAAGACTCGAAAGAGGTAGTAGCTTAGGGAAGACTCGGTCATGATTCGTCATGCGCGTTGGGCCACATGCGACGGAACATGTACCATTGCTCTGGGAAACGTCTGATCAGATCCTCCTGGACTCGCACGATCTTTTGGGTGAGCCGTTGCACATCTAACTCCTTGTCGCCGGAGGGTTCGAACTCCAGAGGCGGGTATATCTCACCCACGTAGTCGTTGTCAGAGTTGCGAACAAGATAGCCGGTCACGATCTTGGCTCCTGTCCTCAATGCCAGGACCGCTGGACCGGTGGGCCAGGTTATGCGTTGGCCGAAGAACTCCACGGGCATACCTTCGTCTGGGGACAAGGGTCGATCGGTTACCAGGCCTACCGCCTCATTGCGGCGTAGCGCTCTGTAGACACGTTTCAATCCGTACTCCATGGGGATCAGCTCTATCCCGCTTGTGGCCCGAAACCGGATAGCTAGACGGTTGATCCCTTCATTCCCCAGGGATTCGGACACGGCATTGACAGGATAGCCGTGACTGGCCAAGGCCACACCTGCTATGTCCCAGTTTCCCAGGTGGCTGCCGACGAGGAGTACGCCTTTTCCGTATTCGAAGGCTTCGTCCAAGTTCTCCCAGCCTTCACCCTTCAGCTTCTCCTCGATGGTTGACGGGTCCGTAATGGTCGAGCGGGCAAAATCCACCAGTAGTCTCAGGTAGTTGCGGAAGCAGCGCCTCGCCATGCCCCTGACCTCTGCGTCCGTGGCCGCGGGACCAAGCACGTGATGCATATTGTCGATGACATTCCTTCTTCCCGTGGGCCAGAATGCGTATACCAGATCACCAAGGATGTCGGCTGTCCAATAACAGAACCTCAGCGGCAGGTGCTGGGTGAGAAAGAGCAGGCACACCGCCAGCCCATAGACGATCATACCTTTTCCTCTGCGGGCGACTGCTCAGAAGCTGCGTCTGATCGTCGCGCGCTACTTCCCTCGGATGAACTCCTCGACCAGTGTGCGGGCCTCGTCATCCGTGTGCTGCACAGGAGGCGTCTTCATGAAGTAGGCCGAGGGACCTTCCAGGGTCCCTCCGATGCCTCGATCGAGGCCTAGTTTACAGCAGCGCACTGCATCGATCACCACTCCTGCCGAGTTGGGTGAATCCCAGACTTCCAGCTTCAGCTCAATGTTGAGGGGGACGTCGCCGAAGCTACGGCCCTCGAGGCGGATGTGAGCCCATTTCCTGTCGGTCAGCCACGGGATATAGTCGCTGGGCCCGATGTGGATGTTGTCTTCTCCGATGTCATAATCCAGTTGCGAGGTCACCGCTCCCGTCTTGGAGATCTTCTTCGACTCCAGCCGAGACCGCTCGAGCATGTTCCAGAAGTCCATGTTCCCGCCGACGTTGAGCTGGCTGGTGCGCTCCAGCCTGACCCCGCGATCCTGGAAGAGCCTGGTCAGCACACGGTGCACAATAGTTGCCCCCACCTGGGACTTGATATCATCGCCGATCATGGGCAGTTTGTCCTCTTTGAAGCGGCGTTGCCAATAATCCTCGCGGCCGATGAATACCGGGATGCAATTTACGAAGCCGCAGCCGGCAGCAAGTACCTGTTCCACGTACCATTTCGTGCCCATCTCGCTGCCCACTGGCAGATAGTTGACCACCACATCGGTCTTGGTCTCCTGCAAGATGCCTACTATGTCTGATGTCTTGCCAGGGGCTTTCTTGATGATCTGCTTCAGGTACTTGCCCAGACCGTCGTGGGTCATTCCTCGGTGGACCGGCACCCCCAGATTGGGCACGTCACAGAAACGATACGTGTTGTTGGGATGAGTATAGATGGCCTCGGAGAGGTCCTTGCCCACCTTGTTGATGTCAATGTCAAAGGCGGCCGTGAACTCAATGTCGCGGATATGGTAGCCCCCCAGGTTGACATGCATGATCCCGGGCACCATGTCTCTTTCCTTGGCGTCCCTATAGAAGAAGACCCCTTGCACGAAGGCAGAGGCGCAGTTGCCTACGCCCACGATGGCCACTCTGAGTTTCTTGTCAGCCTTTGGTGTCTTCTTGGCTTTCTCCTTCAGCTCCTTCTTCTCCGTTTCTTCTTCCAATGTATCATACCCCCTGCGTTTTCTGATGCCAAGTCCAGGGAGGGCTGGAACCCACCTCCAGGAACTCGTTCTTCTTGTCGGCAAGCGAACTACATCGTACTTCAGAATGGGGGCTGCTGTCAAGCACAGCAAGCAGGACGGCTTGGTGCGGGGGGCGTCACGATGATGAACGTAGGGCTTGGTGGTGTCGATCAGGGCGCTCGTCACTCTTGGAAGGGCAGGTTTCGTATGCTATAATGGCGGCGATGCAAGGGAAGGCACGCGACCGGAAGCTCGTGGGCGTGGTGTCTGGTGCGTGCTGAAGGCCGCCGAGGTGTCTGGTCGTTCATACCATCTCGTGTCTGGCTTCCTGCTGGGAGTGACGATCTCCGCGCAGCTTGTTAGTAGCAGGTTTCTCGTGCTCATTCTGCCATGACTGTGTTACGGGCCATTGCGGCATCGCAGCGGAGCTCGTCGAGGAGCCCGGACCGCAGACGCAGAAGCTGGCCCAGGCTCACCAGCCGTGTGGTGCTTCTGTGTGTGGACAGGGAGGATCGCCGACGGAGGTGAGCTGCCTGGGGACGATGCGATAGCCGCCCTACCTACTCCAGTGAGAGACGAGTACTGGCCGCAATTGCGCCTGAGTGGCGCCTAGCTCAAGAGCGCTTTTCGGTTGCGGGCTTCCATGTGCTAAGCATCCTCTGGCTAGTCGTTGTCAGCTCTGGTTGGTGGTCGGCTTGTGCTGTAACTGTCCTACACGCACTACCGCCAGAAGGGCAGTTTCTGACACATGTTGGCCAGATACTTGACAGGAAGTCAAACATCTGCTATATTTATGGGAGTTGAGTGACACACTTGCTGTGATAGGAGTGTTCAGGTCTGCGGGAGTCGGAGGGAATCACGGTGGCTGGGATGAGAGTCGATGCAATTGATGCCGCAATCATAGACCTGCTACAAGAAGATGGCCGCATGTCTGCCGTTGACATCGCCAAGTGTCTAGATGGAGTGACCCCGCGTGTGGTCCGACACCGGATCAAGAAGCTGGTACGCGAGGATATCATTTCCATTACGGCTGTTGTACACCCCAAAGGTTTGGGGTACGACATCATGGCAGACGTCTTGATAGAGGCCGAGCAAGCTGCTATCCCCGATACCGCGAGTCGGTTGGCGGAGTTGGACCATGTCACCTACGCAGCCTGTGCAACTGGGGAATCGGACATAAGCATCCAGGTTGTGGCCAAGTCTGTCCCTGAACTGTATGAAATGGTGCTCGGTGAAGTGCGCCAGATGGCTGACATCTCCCGGACACGGACGTACATCCTGCCATTGGCGCTGAAATTCACCTATAACTGGAAGGTGCCCAAAGAGGTTTATTGCGAGCCAGGCGTTGCATCCCAGCTCGAGCAAGACAAAAAGGGAGCTCCTTGAATCGTTTCGAAATCGCCGGACGAACAGTCTCACTTAGGATCAGAGACATATCCAAGCCGAGCGCCATAGCTAGTACAGATCCGCTATGCCCTGATCCACTCGCGGCTGCTCAGTCGACGCTGCTGGTCCCACGCCACCAGATTCAGGGACCTGGGTGGAGACATCTGGCGTGCGTGGCGGTGTTACATCGGCGCGGAGAGATCACATGAGACTGACGGTAGAGTTCTTCGGCGTCGCGCGGCACTTGGCCGGGGTAGAGGAGTGCCAGTTGGAATTCGAAGAGGGGGCGGATCTCCACGACGTGATGATGGAGCTGGGACACAGGTTCCCACGCTTGGCGGAAGAGAAGCTCATTGAGAACGAGCGTGAGTTGGCGCCTTCCTTCGCGCTGAGCATAAACGGGAGAATGGTGGCACAGAATCTGGACGTACGGTTGGCAGACAACGATCGTCTCTTACTGATTCCGGCCATATTTGGAGGATAACTATGGATGCGTACACAGGTAGGGTTCTGCACGTCGACCTGGGCCGCCGGGAGAGCCATGTGGAGGTACTGGAGCCTGATTTCCTCCAGAAGTACCTCGGAGGTGTCGGCCTGGCAACGCGCTTGCTCGTCGACAACGCTGAGCCGGGGTGCGATCCCCTTGGCGAAGAGAACGCCATAGCTATCGCTGTCGGGGCACTCGCCGGGACCATGGTGCCGTGCAGCGGGAAACATGCGCTGGCTGCCAAGTCGCCCTTGACAGGGTTTATCGGTGATTCCCTGAGCAGTAGCTACTGGTCCCATACCCTCCGAAGGGCTGGCTATGATGCCATGGTGATCACCGGGAAAGCGGCTGAACCCACCTATGTGTTCGTGGATAACGAATATGTTCTTTTCCGAGACGCCGAGGCCCTTTGGGGCAAGGAGAGCTTTGCGACTGAGGAGGCCATTCGTGCAGAGATCGGCGATATCCGCGCACGGGTATCCTGCATCGGCGTGGCGGGAGAGAAGCTCGTGCGCTACGCGTGCGTCAGCAATGATCGGGGACGCCAGGCCGGCCGGACGGGTGTGGGCGCGGTGTGGGGGTCCAAGAACCTGAAGGCCATCGCAGTGAGGGGCACCCAACCTGTCGCCGTGGCCGATCTAGAGGGACTGAACGAGCTCTCTCTCGACCTGGGCGAGAGGGCCCAGGGTCTGCCTACCGCCAAGTACCGCGTCATGGGCACGGTGGGCAACGTGCTAACCCTCAACCGTCTGGGCCTGCTGCCCACGCGCAACTTCCGGAACTCCGTCTTCGAGTCGGCCGAGGAGATCAGTGGTGAGTACATGCAGTCCCACTTCAAGGAGAAAGCTGTAGCCTGCTCCGGTTGTCCCATCGCCTGCGAACAGGTTGTTCGGGTGCGTGAAGGGCCGTATGAGGGGGCTCGTGTCTCGGTCGACTACGAGACTCTCTACGCTCTGGGGCCTTGCTGTGGCATCGGAGACTTCCCGGGTATCATCAAGGCTGCCGAACTGTGTGATCGGTATGGCCTGGATACGATGAGCACGGGGGTGACCATTGCCTGGGCGATGGAGTGCTACGAGGAAGGCATCTTCACCGCGTCCGACACTGATGGATTGGAGCTGAATTTTGGCAATCACGAAGCCTCCGTCGCTCTCATCGAACGGATCGCACTTCGCGAGGGCATCGGCGATCTGCTGGCGCAGGGGAGCAAGCGAGCCTCGGAGCAAGTGGGGCAGGGCTCAGAGAAGTTCGCTATGCAATCGAAGGGCCTGGAGTTACCCGGGTACGAACCGCGCGGTTTGAAGACCTACGCGCTGGGGCTGGCCGTCGGGACGCGAGGCGCTTGCCACAACCGTTCGCTGGCCTACGAGCCAGACATGAAAGGTCAGGTAGACCGGTTGAAGGCCGAGAAGGGGCGGGGACAGATCGCAAGGGAATACGAGGATCTAGCAGCAGTCCTCGATTCCTTGATGTTCTGCAAGTTCATCAGAGGGTGCTTCAACGATTTCCACGAAGAAGCCGTTGAGTTCTATCGCTTGGCCACGGGGCTCGACCTCACCGTCGAAGAGCTGAAGCAGGTGGGCGAGCGGGTATGCAACCTAAAGAAGTACTTCAACATACGCGAGGGTTGGAGCAAGGAGGACGACTGGCTGCCGGCGCGGATCCTCGGAGAGCCCCTGCCGGATGGCTCGGGACAGGGAACCACCTTGGCACCAGAGGAACTGCGGTTGATGATTGACGACTACTACGAAGCACGAGGCTGGACAGAGGATGGCCAGATTCCTCCGGAGAAGATTGCCGAGTTGGGCCTGGAGGATCTGACCCAGAAAGCGAGGCAATGAAATCATGACACAGTTCATCGTCTGCGATCCGAATAAGTGTACTGGTTGCCAGACCTGCGAGCTGGCCTGTGCTGTCGAGAAGGATGGGCTTCTAGACATCACACGGACACGAATCTTCAGCATCCGCGTTGAACCGAGCCTCATGATGGCAGTGACCTGCCGTCTATGTGAGTCTCCGACTTGCGTTGCCAGCTGCCCAGTGGACGCGCTATCGCAGGATGCTGAGACAGGCATCATTGAGGTGGATAAGGATAGCTGCGTCGGCTGCGGTTGGTGTGTAGAGGCTTGCGAGTTCGGGGTCATCATCGAAGACGCGGCCAAGACTACAGTGGACATCTGCGATCTCTGTGTGGGGCGGAGTGTCCCCGCTTGTGTCGAGTACTGCCCCAAAGATGCGCTGTCTCTGAGCACGCCAGTTCAGATCGGCCAACAGACCAGGAAAGAGGTGCTGGGCGAGCTGCTCAAGGAGCTTGTGGAAGCCTAGGGCTTGACATCCCCAGGGAGGGAGTATCGTGAACAACAAGGGCGGCTACACAGTCTACACCACCGACGTGCTGATCATCGGGGTCGAGGCTGCCGGGGCGTACGCTGCGGTCAAGGCGAGTGAAGATGAGCACGTCGACGTCATCGCCATCACCAAGGGGAGCGACATAGCTCGGGCGGGCGCTACAGTGACCGCTTCCCATTCCACCTTCGCCATCGAGTGCCAGGGGCTGCACGACCTGCTTGGTGCCCCGACGGACACCCGCGATAGCCCCGAGGCTTTCTTCGAGGATGTGATCAAAGAGGGCAAATACGTCAACGATCAGACGCTGGTGGAGAGCCTGGCTCGCGAGGGTGCCCCCCGCGCAAGAGAACTGGAGGGCTGGGGCTTCGAATGGGACAAGACCCAGTTCTACGCCTCTCCCGGCCACACCTATCAACGAGAGATCTTCGGACTGAATAGTACCGGTCCGCAGATGTGCAGGGTGATGAATCGCATCCTGGAGAGGCGGCCCAACAGTCAGGTCATGGGAAACATGCTGGCGCTGGATCTCCTGACCTCCGGCGGTGAGATCGCTGGGGCAGTGGCCCTCGACTTGCTGACCGGCGAACTCGTCGTCTTCCAGGCCCAGTGTGTGATCATCGCCACGGGTGGAGCGCAGGCTCTGTACCCCTACGTCTCCACGGGCAAGGAGATGACGGGGGATGGGCACGCCATGGCGTGCCGGGCCGGGGTCGAATTCCACGACATGGAGTACATCCAGTTCATACCTGGTGAGTTGATATGGCCTCCCGGATGGATGGTTGGTGTTCAGCCCTTCGTGATGTTCGACGGTCTCTACTGGTGGTATAACGGGCTGGGCGATCGCTTCATGCGGCGATGGGATCCGATGAAGATTGAAGACGTGACTAGAGATATCAGGAGCATCGGTGTGGCCACCGAGGTGCTGGAGGGCCGGGCAAGCGAGCATGGGGGCATCTACGCGTCTTTCGCACATCTGCCATCGGACGTTATTGACAACGTGGGAAGGACCAGGCGCAGAGGCTGGATCTCGTCATCTGGTTTCGACTACAACCCGCTGGTTGAAATGATGAAGGAGGGATTAGCCCTGGAGTTTGCCAACTACTGCCATTTCTGGATGGGCGGTATCAAGATCAACGTGGATGGGGAGACCAACATCCCGGGACTGTACGCGGCTGGGGAGTGTGCTGGCGGGATGAATGGCGCCAACCGGATTTCTGGCGTCGCGTTGACCCAGTGCATCGTGCAGGGAGCGCGTGCGGGAATGGCGGCAGCCGCTCATGCCAAGAAGACCTTGAGGCGGGAGGTGGACTGGGGGCAGGTGGAGGCATGCAGGGAATGGGTATTCCGCCCTCTGGAGCGAGAAGACGGCACCAGTCCCATGGAGCTACGTGACCAGGTGACGGAGTTCGCCATGGCCAAGACGGGCCCTGTACGAGACCAGGAGATGCTGGAGGGAGCCATCGGCGAGGCGGAGAGGCTGAAGAAGGTGGAGCTGCCCCATCTGTACTGCAGGACCAAGAGCCCGGCATACAACCTGGAGTGGGTGCAGGCCATCCAGACCGTGAACATCGTGCAGGTAATGGAGATCGTGGCACATTCCGCACTCCCGGTGAAGAACAGCCGAGGTGCGCACTATCGGCGGGACTATCCGGATACGGATAACGACAACTTCATCAAGAACGTGGTGGCCAAGCAGGTGGATGGTCGTTGCCAGGTCCGGTTTGAACCCGTGAAGATCACATCTATTACACCGCCCAAGGGAAGGAGACCATACCCCGGATGAGCGAAGGGGAAGAGAAAAAGGACGTCATCATTGCCAAGGTTCTGCGCTTCGATCCGGCCACTGATGAAGCCCCTCACTTTCAGACCTACGAAGTTCCGAAGTACGAGGTGGGGAGACAGACGGTTTCTAAGGTGCTGGAGTATATCTTCGAGAACATCGATCCTAGCCTGAGTTACTACCATACGTGCAACCGTGGGATCTGCAACGGATGCGTGGCCATGATCAACAGCAAGGCAGAACTGATGTGCATGACTGAGTCACCGCACGAGGTGACCATCGAGCCGGTGCCGCACCATAGAGTGATTCGCGACCTGGTAGTGGTACCAGAGGACGAGGACCGGCCGCGAAGGAGGATCATGGAACGCAGCGGCAAGTCCAAGTATCTGTAGGAGGCTCAGCTACGTGAACCAGACTTCTGACTTCCATGAATTCCCCGAGGCCGAGTATCAAGGGCGCTATGAGCGAGCTCGCAAGCTCATGGCGGAGGCGGGGCTGGATGCCCTCTTTGTGAGCGAAGACAACAACTATCGCTACTTCACCGGGCACTTGCCTCCTACCAAGAACAGGCCAACGCTGTTCGTCCTTCCCATGGATGGGGCACCCTTCATCATCGCAGCCACCTATGGGTCGGCCGCGGCCAAGCAAATGTCCTGGGTGCAGAAGATCCTGGAGTACGAGGTGCCCCTGAAAGCTGAGGATCTGCGAGAGGCCCTCTCCGGAGCGGGTCTGGACGGCAAGATCATTGGTACCGAGGCGCATGACCGCTTCTTCGGGGCCGCGGGAATGGGTGTGTCTCACGGCGAGTACCAGCGGCTCCGGGAGCAGATGTCGGGCGCGACCTTCCGAGATGCTTCGGAGTTGACTTGGGGGCTGAGGATGGTCAAGTCGCCTCTGGAACAGGAGTGCCTGGCCAAGGTGTGCGAGATCACAGGCCGTGCGTATCAGCGTACGTTTAGCGAAGCGCGACCTGGCATGACGGAGAGCCAGGTGGGTCAGATTCTGATCGGGGCCATGATGGAGGAGGGCGCCGATCTCCCCTCGCAGGGGAGACCTGGGCCCTGCGCTTTTCTGATCGTAGACGCCAGCAGGCCCTTGGGGGACCTTCATGCGCCGACGGACAAGCCTCTGGGGCCTGGCGATCTGCTGCACATAGACACGGGAGCGATCTACAATGGGTACTGTGCTGATTTCGCCCGCCTGGCCACGGTGGGTCCGGCGAGCGATGCCCAGAAGGCCCTATGGCAAGAGGTTCGCCGGAGAATGGACGACTCGCTGAGCGTCGTGGGCGCAGGTAACCGGTTGGGGGATATCTCAGTCCACTGGCATGGGGTTGGGCTGGATGGAGTCGAACCGCCCTTCGTGGGCAACCACGACGATCTGCTGATGGAAGCGGGCATGGTGCTCGCTCTGGAAGAGATCATCTACCCCGAAAGTGGTGAGACCTTTCACCTTGAGGAGAACGTGATCGTGACCGCGGAGGGGTACGAGCTGTTGACCAAGATCGATTCGGGACTGTACCTGATCGCCGATGACTAGCCGATCAAGACCTCGCCCGGAGCGGCACCCTGATCACCGGGGCACATGCCAGGGCGAGTAAACGACCCCGCGAGGGGACGTGGGTGCCCTCCCGATACTGTGCAGGAGGTCTCAGTGACTCAGTCCGGCTTTTTTCGACACGAGTTTCCGACGCTCAGCAACATGACCTTTCTCAACACGGCGTTCTGTTCGCCGGTGGCCACGTCTGTGTATGAGGCTAGTCAGTCCTTCTTGGACGAGAGAATGGCGTCTCCGGATGGGATGCGATCCTGGGATGAGACCGCCGAGGAGACCCGGGCTCTCGTGGCCCATCTCCTGGGCGCGGACCCGGGCGAGATCGCTTTCGCCACCTCTGCCGCCATGGGTACCAACATTGTGGCCGAGGGTCTCGGCCTGACGTCGGGCGACAACGTCGTCTTGGATAATTTGGCTTACCCGACAGACACTATCCTCTGGCAGCGAAAGGCAGAAGAACTCGGCTTTGAGATTCGAAGGATTGCGAACGTTGATGGGGCTATCCCGTATGAATTGGTTGAAAATGCGGTAGATGACCGGACCAAGCTGATCACCGTGAGCGAGGTTTCCTACATCAACGGTTTCAGATACGACCTGGCGCAGTTGGCGGACCTGGCTCATGCACACGGTGCTTTTCTGCTCTCCGATTCCACTCAATCTATCGGCGCGCTGCGCCTGGATGTCAGAGATGCCGATGCGGACTTCGTGGCTTGCGGTGCATACAAGTGGCTGCTGGGCCCCATAGGGATGGCTTTCTTCTACATCAAGAGGGAGCTGCAGGATCGGTTCGCTCCCCTCGGCTACGGCTGGAAGCAGATCAGCAAGTATGTGTATACGGATGACCGGACCAAAGCACCTGACGTGAAGCGGTGTAGTTTCTTCGACGATGCTCGACGCTACGAGTTTGCCTCCATCAACCTCCAGGGCGTCTATGGTCTGCGCGCGGCTGTGCAGTTGCTGGAGGAGATTGGCCTGGAGTGGATTGAGCAACGCACGCTCGATCTGAATAGGAATCTCAGGGCCCAGCTAAGCGAGCACGGATTTGAGCTGTTCACACCCTCTGACACGGAGAGTGGCATCACCACGTTCTTCGTCGAGGAGGAGACAAGCCTGTTCCGGTACCTCAAGGATCGGAACGTCGCTGTCACAGCCAGGATCGGCTGTGAGCAGGTCAGAGTTTCGCCGCATTTCTACAACACACGGGATGAGATAGATCTGTTCATTCGTCATCTGGTCGACTGGAAGAGGTCAAGAGGAAGCAGTGGGGCTTGACCAACCCATCCCAGCGACCTATTCGGAGAAGAAAGACTCAGCGTGAAATCGCCACTGCGAAGAAGGGAGGTGAGAGCAGGCTGCAACTAGAAGGGCTGAACGGAGGTGTCTCGCAAACTTGTTAATTACACTTAGGAGGAAACGGGAATGCTAACGAAGAACATAGTGTTGAAAGTGCTCGCGCTGGTCACCATGCTCGCGCTGAGTGGGTCTGTGCTGATGCTTGCTGGCTGCGGAGCTCCGCCGGCGACGGAACCGCCTGCTGAGCCCACCAAGGCGCCGGAGGGTGCTGAGCCTACGACAGCACCAACGGAAGAGCCCGCAGCCACCGCGGAACCTGAGTCCGAGGACGCGGCCCGGTACGGTGGCACGCTACATCTGACGGCGAGGGCAATCACCGAGGCTTTCTATCCGCCCACTCATACGTCTGAGGCGGCGATGTGGCGGCTTGGACAGGTATTCGGCAGTCTGGTCAGTTGGGTCGTTGGCTCTGTAGAAGGAGACGTCTATCCTGATTTGGCAGAGAGCTGGGATATCTCGGATGATCGCCTGGAATACACCTTTCACCTGCGCGAGGGGGCCAAGTTCCACAACGGCGATGAGATCACCGCCGAGGACGCGGCCTTCTCCATTGAGGCCTACTATGCCGATGAGGGTTTGCCCTATGCTGCCAAGTTCGCGGTGGTAGACAAGGTCGAAGCAGTGGACAAGTACACTCTCAAGATCACGTTGAAGTCCCCCAACCCCTACTTCCTACAGGATTTGGCTAGCGTCCGCGGTAGCGCGGTCATGCCCAAGAAGGTCGTGGAGGAGTTGGGCGACGAGTTTGGGACGAGTCCCGAGACGACGGTGGGTTCCGGTCCCTTCATGTTTACGGAGTGGAGCGATACGCAACTCGCGTACGCCGCCTTTGAGGACTTCTACCGCGGCAGGCCGTACCTGGATCACGTAGTGGAGAAGATAGTTGCAGACAGGGCGACCGGAGCGCTGGAGTTCAGGGCTGGCAACTCAGACATCGAGTATCTGTACAGCCCTGCCAAACAGGAGTTCATGGAAGATCCCAATCTGAGGCCGCTGGTTCACGCGGGCTTGCGCTTGAACACTTGGTGGTGGGCATTCACTGTGGACAAGCCACCCTTCGACGACGTTAGGGTACGTCAGGCGGTCAACTATGCCGTGGACAACGCCCAGGCGATCCAGACTGCTCGGGCTGGTATGGCCATAACGGCCAACCAGTTCATCATGACTGGGCTACTGGGTCACGATGATTCGATCCAGTACTACGCGCGGGATGTGGACATGGTCAAGTCACTGTTGACGGACGCGGGGTACCCCGACGGCATGGACATCACCGTCAACGTATGGAATATCGGTGAGTCCGTCACCGAGGCCCAGGTTGTGGCCGCCCAATTGCAGGAGGCAGGCTTCAATGCTGAGGTGGTTCCCACCGATTTTGGAACCTTCATCACAGAGATGGACAAGGGTACCTACGGCTTCTACTTGACGGGCGAGGCGCTGAATCCTAACACGGCGGCGGATATGGTGCGGTTCTGGCATAGCGAGAGTGGGGAGAACAAGAGCCACTACGCCAATCCCGCGGTGGATGCGCTGCTCGACGAGGCCATGAATGAGCTAGACCTGACGAGGCGAGGCGAATTGCTGGCCGAGGCGGAGAGGCTCATACTTGATGACGCTGCCTACGTGCCGTACATGTACGACCAGAAGTACATCGCTGTGCAGCCTTGGGTCCATGGGCTGGAGGATGTCAACATCGCCAACGGTCCTGGTTCGCATTACGCAGTCGTGTTCGACAAGCTGTGGCTTGATTCGGACTAGAGGGACCGCTAATCGACCTTTGGCTGCTGGCCAACGGGATTCCACGTGGGCACCAGGTGGCTGATCTTTCCCGGTAGCCCGAGGGGGCTCGGTTCTCGCGGCAACGGCAAGCTCGTAGTCAATTCGTAGCTTCATCGAGCCGGGCCCCCCTCTTGCCAGCTTCGTCAGTCCACACGCAAGTACAATCTAGTGACTACTTGGGATGAAAGGAGGCAGCATGATAGGTCCTGTGCACGAGTTGTATCCCTGGGAAGGCCCCATGCTCACCCTGCACCTCGAAGGTTCCCCACGCGAGATCGGAAAGAGACACGGCGAGGCTTGCAGCAACTGGATCAAGCTGATCGCTGAAGACTACTGGCAAGCCATGGAAAGTCCTCCCATCTGCATACCACGTAAGGATATCCTTGATGGCATCAGGGAAATTGAGACGTTGATCGTGCAGCATACTGATGAGACCTATCTGGACGAGATGCGGGGCATAGCCGAGGGCGCGGAGTTGACTTACGAGGACGTCTTCGTCGCCAATTGTGGCTTTGACCTGATGGTTTCGCGGAGCGAGCCCGCTGTCCGGGGAGAGATGTTCTCCCGATTCGAGCGTCTTGCGTCTCGGTGTGCTTCCTTCGCGGCGTGGGGACGGGCAACGGAAAATGGCAAGATCATCTGTACCCATAACAACGATGGCCCTCGGTACCCGGCGCAGTTCCAGGTTGTCATGATCGTCAGGCCGGAGGAAGGTCTTGCCTTCATCTCGCCTTCAACTGTAGGCAAGCTGGGGCAGCATTCCATGATGAACAGCCAGGGGCTCTTGGTCGTGGGCACCGCACTGGACAATGGAACCAAAGACAAGGTGGAAGAAGCCGGAGTGCCACTGGACGTGATCTTCCGCTACATCGCCCAGAACTGCTCCACGACGGCGGAGGCCGTGGAGGCGCTCGCGGGTCTGCCTTTGGCTGTGGCTGGGAACTTCATGTTCGCTGACAGTAACCGGGATGTCGAGCTCATCCATGCCACTCCCTATCTCAGCGCTTCGGTGAAGCCAGAGCCAGAGAGAGACTACCTCCACGTCACCAATCATGCCCTCGTGGAGGAAGTCAAACCCTATCTTTCCTTGAGGCCTCTCAGCAGCACCCACTACCGATATCAAACGATGGGCAGGGACCTGGAGGCCAACTATGGCCACATCACCGAGGCTGTGGCCAAAGAGATCATGAGCAGCCATTATGACTGGTCCGTTCAGGACATACACCCTTGTGAGAATACTCCCTGTCGGCATCACGAGTACAAGGGCGAGTTGGGTGGCACCAATCGGTGCACTGTGTGGGACCTGGATGCTCTGACGGTCCAGGTGGCCCTCGGCAATCCGTGTGGGGCCGATTGGGTTTCCGTATCCGAGGTACTGTAGAAGCCAGACACGGAGGTCTGCCGTGGCTCAAGTTTCCAGCCTGGACAAGCAATTCTGCCAACAGGTCCTGGGCGAGCCATTTCCCACCGGATCGCTGAAGAGGGTCGATAGGCCAACAACGGCGATCAACGCTGAGGATGTACAGCGGATTGACCCGCGCAACCACGGATTTCGCAGGGCGGCTCGCGGCGAGTACGGGTCTCTGGTTGAGAGGGAGTCCAACCACTTCGTAAGCAAGCATCCCTTGTCGGGAGCCCTCTTGGGCATGACGAAGTTCCTGGCGGCTCAGGGGGACGGTTCTGTGGCAGACCGACGAGTACCTTGGAGTGATGGCCCGCGGGCGATGTCGTGGCACATCAAGGAGACAGCCTACTTCCTCCGAGCTGACATGGTTGGCATTGGCCGTTTGCCACCATACGCCACCTACACCCATAGCAGAGATGGTGAGCCGATAGAGCTTGACCACAAGTATGCTGTCGCCATGTTGGTTGACCAGGACTACAGAACATCATCGGCTTCCACAGAGCATGACTGGATAAGCAGCGCGATGGCCTTCCGATCATACTCGACCTCAGGGTTCATTGCGTGCATGTTGGCCGAGTACATTCGACGACCGGGCTACCCAGCCCGGGCCCATTTCTCCATGAACTACCAGGTGGTAGTGCCACTTACTTATTCTGCCGTGGGCTGGATTGGGGGAGATGTCTCGCATCGGCGACATCGTGGTGAACCCATTCCTGGGGCCCAGGTTCAAAGCTTCGGTGGTGACCACCCACCTTCCTATGGCAGTGGACAAGCCTATAGACTTCGGCCTGCAGGATTTCTGTAGCAAATGTGGCAAGTGCGCAGAGGACTGCCCAGCCCAGGCCATCAGCTACGGGGAGAAAGTGATGCACAACAGCTACGAGAGGTGGCCCCTCGACGTGCGGAAGTGCAGCAGCATGAGGGTGGGCAAGCAGCATGGATCTGGGTGCGGTACCTGTATCAAGGTTTATCCCTGGAACAAGCCGGATACACTGCTTCACAGAGCTGTCAACTGAGGCGTGCGACGGATTCCCGTCATACTGAGCCTGGTTGTCAAGGCAGACGATATGTTGGGCTACGGGAACCCGAAGCTAGAGAGTAAGTAGTGGCTGGACCTAGAGGATGTTGACAGAGCGCTGCGAAAGACCTCAGTCGCGAGGAGCAGGCGGGCGTGGCGTTCGGGCCGCAAGCCTGGAACATTGGCGTTCTACGAGAGCCTGCGCGAACCAGTAGAGAGTAAGTTATCCTAGATTATGGGTAGAGCAAACGAGATGAGCGACTTGGGGTCATATTCGTCGGAGTCAGACGTGTTGGGATACCTAGACGGACGTAGGGATGAGCTGGTCCGGTTGCTCTCCGACTTGATTGCAATACCGACTCCCAATCCTCCCGGCGACAACTACAAGCCCTTCTGCGACTTCGTGGCCGACTGGCTGAGGGAAGCAGGGTTGGAGGTGGGGGTGCACGCGCCGCCTGAGGAGGCTCTCCCTGACTTGCTGCGTCCGGAGGCGGAAGGGCAGCGGTACGCGGTTGTGGGCCGGCTGAGGGGGCTGGCCGAGCACCCAGCGTTCTGTCTTCAGGGACACTATGACACAGTGCCTGCCAGTGGAGATTGGGAATCTGATCCTTATGGTCCCCAGGTGGTGGATGGCAAGTTGTACGGGCTGGGATCCACCGACATGAAAGGGGGCCTGGCGTCGATGATGATGGCGGCCAAGGCTCTTGCTCAGAAGAAGGTGGCCTTGAGAGGAAGTCTGCACTTCCTGACAACTCCCGACGAGGAGTTTCCCAGTAGAGCTGGACTAGCCTACTTCCTTGAGAAAGGTATTGTGGATCCTGACTACGTGGTCGTGGGAGAACCGTCCGGGGTACGGAACATACACATAGGGATGAAAGGCGGCGTTTGGGGAGACGTGATCGTGAAGGGACGGGCAGCCCATGGAAGTCGACCCTTCGCAGGAGTGAACGCCTTCGAGAAGATGGTGGAGGTAGCAAGTGCAGTGCGGACTGACTTGATCCCCCGGCTGGACCGGCGCGTCAGCGACTACGACTTCCATCCTCTCCAGGGCAACCGGCCTACGCTGGCGCTGGGCGGGTTGGTGGGGGGCACGAATGCCTCCCGGGCCACGGTGCCAGATAGGTGCACAGTGTCGTTTGACCGGAGGCTGATTCCTGAGGAGACCCTCGCGGAGGTCGAAGAGGAACTTGTCTCTTTCTTCGACGACTTGCAGCGGCAGGATGACGAACTGTCGCTTGAGGTCAAGGTTTCATCCAAAGCGCCACCCATGGTCGTGCCCGCAGATTCCGAGATCTGCCGGGTGGTGTCCGATGCCATCACTGAGCTGGCAGGTGCATCGCCTACGCACACCGTGTCGTGTGGCGGATTCGAGACTGTGCTGTTCGTCGATCGAGGAGTGCAGGCGGTGACCTACGGCCCGGGCGTTGAGGGTTGCGCCCACACCGCGGGCGAGCATACAATTCTGGATGATCTAGTCGTCACGGCCAAGGTGTACGCCTTAGCGGCGTTGCGGCTTCTTGCATAGGTCGCTGGCTGACGGTCTTTGATCGAAGAACCACTGCTACTGACCAGTGAGGGGGTGAAGTAGATGACACTCATCTTGGGACGCAAGGATGTGGAGCAGCTTCTAACCATGGAGCTGACCCTGGAAGCTGTGGAGGCAGCGTTCCTGGAACACGGTCGGGGCACAACGCTGGTGCCGGAGCGCATAGCTTTGTTCCTTGAAGAGTATCATGCTGTGATCGGCGTCATGCCTGCCTATATTGAGAGGCTCAAGGCAGCCGGAGTGAAGCTGATCTGCCACTACGAGGATAATCCGAAGAAACACAATCTACCTGCCAGCGCAGGTCTGGTCGTGTACCACGATCCCGCCACGGGGATGCCACTTGCCATCATGGACTGTGCCTACATCACGAGGATGAGGACCGGTGCAGCCACAGGAGTGAGCGTCAAGTATCTAGCCAGAGCCGATGCACAAGTACTCGGCATCGTGGGTGCGGGCGCCCAAGCCAGTTGCCAAATCGCGGCCATCAGCCGGGTCCGTGATTTGAAGAGAGTAAAGGCCTTCGACATCGATTCCGCGGCGACAGCCAGGCTTCTGCAAGAGATAGCAAACCTAGAGCTGGAAACGGAGGCGGTTGACAGCCCACGTGAAGCGTGTGTTGAGGTTGACATACTGGTCACCTGTACGCCTGCTCGCATTCCCTTTATACAAGGGGAATGGATCCAGGAGGGGCTGCACATCGCCGCCGTGGGGGCTGACATGCCTCACAAGAGCGAGCTGTTTCCTGGGGTTTATGCCCGCGCAGACAAGTGGGTAACCGACTTGATTAATCAGGCACTCGTCACCGGCGAAATCGCGGGGGCTATCGCGGAGGGAGCTATGAGTGAGGGTACGCTCTACGCCACACTGGGCGAGATCGTCGCAGGCCAAAAGCCTGGCCGCGAAGATGATGCCGAGATCACCATTTTCAAGTCAACTGGACTGGCCATCGAGGATGTGGCCACAGCGAAGAAAGTGTACGAACTGGCTAGTGAAAGAGGCGTTGGCGTGGAGTTGTCCATCACTCCATAACCTGGTGACGACGACCCAACGCGGAGGGTATCTCACATGAAAATGACAGACTACATAGTGAGTCGACTTCTACAAGCCATTCCGCTTCTGTTCGGCCTCACCCTCGTCATTTTTGTGATACTGATGGTCCTTCCTGGAAACCCAGCGAGGATGATCCAAGGAGTTCACGCCAATCCCGAAACAACGGCCTATTTGATCGAGAAGTGGGGTCTCGATCAACCTCTGCATATCCGATATGTCCGTTGGCTGTGGGGCATCATCCGTTTGGACTTCGGGCGTTCTCTCTACACGAACCGGCCTGTTCTGCCCACCGTCCTTTCTCATCTGGCCAACTCGTTGTTGCTTGGCATCCTCGCCGTCATCGGAGGAGCTCTCCTTGCGATCCCTATAGGGGTTGTCTCAGCCATCAAACCAAACTCGAAGATCGACAGTCTGACCCGGCTTGGTGCGCTCTTCGGGCTCAGCATGCCGGTCTTCTGGAGCGGTATGCTAATGCAACTGTTCTTTGGCGTGCGTCTGGGGATCCTGCCCATCTCGGGTATGGCAGGGACGATCTTCAGCGTGGACAGGCTCAAGTCTCTGGTTCTCCCGCTCGCGGCCATTGTGGTGGTGGGTACCGCCATGGACGCTCGCGTTCTACGGTCGAGCATGATGGAAGTGGTTAACAAGGAGTTCATCTTGACGGCCCGAGCCAAGGGCTTGCGGATGAGAGAGGTCTTACGAGCCCACGCCTTGCCCAACGCCATCCTTCCTTTCTTCACGATGGTTGGTCTTCATATGCGATCGGTGCTGGGTGGCCTAGTGGTGGTTGAGACCGTTTTTGCCTGGCCCGGCATTGGTTTGTTGTTCTACCAGTCTATCTACAACCGTGACTACCCTATGGTACAGGCCTGCGCCCTGGTTATAGCCACGGGGGTCTTCTTGGTGAATCTACTCGTGGACATCACTTATGCCTACCTGGATCCCCGCATTAGGTTTGAGAGTACAGAAGGGCGGTGACATCTAGTGGCAGCACGACTTAGGAGCCGACTGGACCAAGTCCGGCAAGCCTTTCGGACATTTGCTACGAGCAAGATAGCTTTGCTTGGGCTGTTCTTCATTGTGGTCCTGAGTTTAGTAGGTATCCTTGCCCCGATCATCGCTCCCTATGACCCCACGAAACTGGTGGACACCCCTCTGCTGCCGCCGAGCAAGCAGTATGTGTTCGGGACGGATCAACTGGGCCGAGACGTTTTCAGCAGAATCGTCTATGGTGCGAGAGTGTCTCTGATAGCTGGGGTGGGGGCGCAACTCGTGAGTCTAGCCATTGGCGTGCCCCTGGGTCTGATGGCGGGGTTTTATGGTGGTCGGGTGGATCACGTGGTTATGCGGATCGTAGACGTCTTCATGTCCTTCCCATATATACTGCTGGCTCTGCTCCTCGCTTCCGTCCTGGGGCCTGGCCTGCGAAACGTGATCTTGGCGCTGGGCATCACTGGATGGACCACTATGTGCCGGATCTCCCGCGTGCAGGCGCTATCACTGCGGGAAGGGACTTTCGTCGAGTCCTGCCGGTGCATTGGGGCCAGTGATGTTCGCATAATCGCGTACCATATCTTGCCCAACAGTCTTTCGCCTATCATGGTCGTCGCTACCCTGGGTATTGCGTCGGCAATTACCGGCGAAGCCGCTTTGAGCTTCCTGGGCATGGGCATCAAGCCACCCGAGCCTAGTTGGGGCGTCATACTCTCGGAGGCAAAGGGCTATCTGTTCCGGTCGGCAAGTCTGCCGATATTCCCCGGCGTAGCTATCATGCTGGCAGTGCTGGGGTTCAATCTTGTCGGTGATGGCTTGAGGGATGCGTTGGACCCGCGCCTCAGGAGACGAGCCCTGGGATAGGCTACAACAACACTCGAAGTCAGGATCGAGAACCGCGTTGGGTTTGAGAGGGAGTGACGGGATGAAAGGCGGGGTGTCTGGGCAGGCGATACTGAGCATAGAGAATCTCCGTACCTGCTTCTACACCCAAGGTGCTGTCGTCAAGGCTGTGGACGGCATGAGTCTAGAGATTCTAGGTAGCGAGATCTTCGGGTTGGTGGGGGAGTCGGGCTCTGGCAAGAGCGTAACCGCCTTCTCAATCATGCGCTTGATCAGCTCGCCAGGAGAGATCACGGATGGCAAGATCATTTTCAAGGGAACCGATCTCCTGGAGTTGAGCGAAGAGGAAATGAGAAAGGTCCGAGGCGATGAGATCTCCATGATCTTTCAAGATCCTGCTGCCTTTCTCAACCCCATCATGACGGTGGGCAAGCAAATCGCAGAGCCATTGATCCTTCATCGTGGACACAGCCGCTCCGAGGCGCGAGGCCGCGTCGTGGAACTGATGCGACTGGTAGGGATCCCTGATCCGGAGCAGCGGATAGACGATTATCCCCACCAACTCAGTGGTGGGATGAAACAGCGCGTCCTGATTGCTATGGCTCTGGCCTGCCAACCTGACCTCCTCATTGCTGATGAACCCACCACGGCCCTGGACGTGACGATCCAGGCCCAGATCCTGGATCTATTGCGCGAACTGCAGAGGTCAATCGGTTCATCCCTCTTGCTTATCACGCATGACCTAGGCGTCATCTCTGAGATGTGTCACCGTGTAGCAGTCATGTATGCGGGCAAGGTCGCAGAGATCGGGGAAGCGGAGGCACTCCTCACGCACCCTAAGCATCCTTACACGGTAGCTCTCTTGGAGTCTCTGCCCCAACTGGGCCAGAGAAAGGAGCGCCTACATGTCATCCCAGGCAGTGTTCCGAGTGCTGTCACTCCTCCGTCTGGGTGCAGATTCCACCCTCGCTGCTCCCAAGCTGAGGAGGTTTGCAGGAAAGAGATGCCCAACCTGATCCATCTCTCCAACGGACGTCAAGTAGCCTGTCATCGGTACGAGATGTGACGGGGAGAGTCTTGACTAGGTGGCCGCTCACCCCTACCTCGGTTCCTGGGACAATTTCGAGCAGGGTCCACTTGAACACCAAACCTTGATTTTGTTGACAGGACTGATTCTGACAGCCGCGGGAGGATGAACACTCAGTTGCAGACAGCGCACGGGTCAGCTGTCCACAGACATGGGAGGTCGACTTGGCAAGGCCCCTTGTTGAAGTGAAGAACCTAGTCAAGCGCTACCCCATTGTCAAAGGAGTGGTGCGACAAAGAGTAATTGGGGCAGTGCGGGCGGTAGACGGCATCTCCTTCTCAGTGAATGCTGGGGAAACGGTGGGCCTCGTGGGCGAGAGTGGGTGCGGCAAGACCACCGCTGGCCGGCTTCTGCTGAGATTGATCACGCCAACCCAGGGCAGCATCCGTTTTCAGGGCGTCGATGTCCACCAACTTGGCCGTCGCGACCTGAAGAGGATCAGGCGTGATATGCAGATGATCTTCCAGGATCCCTACTCCTCGCTCAGCCCCAGAATGACGGTCGGCGATCTTCTCAAAGAGCCTCTCGTCGTCCACGGTATTGGGGACAGTTCTGAGCGGGAGGACTTGGTTTTCCAGATGATGGACGCGGTGGGCTTGGAGCGAGACCATATGGACCGTCACCCGCACGAGTTCAGCGGTGGGCAACGCCAGCGCATTGCCATCGGGAGAGCTCTCATACTCAAGCCAAAGTTCATAGTGGCTGATGAGCCGGTCTCGTCCCTGGACGCCTCTGTCCAGTCCCAGATACTTAATCTCCTCCAGGATATGCAACAGGATCTGGGGCTGACCTATCTGTTCATCGCCCACGACCTCGGGGTGGTCGAGCATATCAGTGACCGCGTCATGGTTATGTACCTGGGCAAGATCGTCGAATCGGCGACCGTTGACGAGGTGTTTGAGAATCCTCTGCATCCATACACTCAGGCGTTGCTGTCGGCAGTGCCTCGCGTGGGTGCAGGAAAGCGCAGGGACCGTGTGATCTTGAGAGGGGGCGTGCCGAGCGCTGCCCGCCCGCCTAGCGGGTGCCGTTTTCATCCACGATGCTCAGGCCAGTTGGTGGACGCCTGCAGAGAGGTGGAGCCTCCTCTGACAGATGTCGGGGGCGGACACCTGGTGGCTTGTCACTCGAGATGAGGGTTCGAGAGGCAGCGCTGCTACGTATGCTGGGTGAACCACGTCCGGGTCAGTGCCTCCCCCGGTGTGCTACGGCCAGATCGCAAGGGTGTGGCTTTCTTGGATGCGTCGCATGCACTGTTCAGTGCAATATCAGCGCTCCCGCCCGGCGTTGTGCAAACATCGATGGCATCCGGCCTATTGAGTCTGCCGGCTAGCAGTGCGGGAGCCACTTGCTGAGTGGTTCCGTTGCAGGATGCCTTGGAGATCGGCAGCATTGTGTCCTCCTGTGCCGGATGGGTGGTCTTTGACGACGCCCACATCAGGCAGGACAGGTCCAATATAGGGCTTGGATATGAGAGGAAGTGACCGATGGCAGAGATGGAACCTACCGCGCAGGTACCTTTCGAGGGAAGTCAGGGCAAGGTCCAGGACATCGCATCTACGGAATTGATCGAGCGCGACCATGCCACCGTGGCAAGGGCAATCTATCGCTACACCGATGTGGCCTTCGATTGGGGTGAGGGAGCATACCTCTACGATTTTGAAGGCCGCAAGTACCTGGACTTCGCGGCGGGCATCGCCACCATGAACGTGGGACACTGTCACCCGGCTGTGGTGGAGGCCATCTGCGATCAGGCGCGCACCCTGATCCATGGTGCTTCTCACGTGGCGTACATGAGACCCTACGTGGACATGATGGAAGCGCTTCGGGCCGTCGCCCCCGGCGATCTCAAGAAAGGTAAGGGTATCCTTATGAACAGCGGGTCGGAGGCCGTGGAGACGGGCATCAAGCTGGCCCGCTACGTCACCAATCGGTCAATGATCATCGCCTTCATGGACGGCTTTCATGGGCGGTCTATGGGAGCTCTGGCTCTCACTGCCAGCAATTCGGCATATCGCCAGCGTGTGGCTGGCCTCTTGGCAGGCGTCTGTCACATTCCCTACCCTTATTGCTATCGTTGTCCCCTGAAGCACGAATCACCCCAGACTTGTGGGCTAGCTTGCCTCAACCTGGTGGAAAAGATGCTGCAAACAGTCTTGCCACCCGACGACTTGGCGGGCATCATAGTCGAGCCCATTGCCGGGGAAGGAGGCTATATCGTTCCGCCCGACGGTTTCATCCAGGGCCTACGCGAAATCTGCGACCGTTGCGGAGCGCTTCTCATCACTGACGAAGTGCAGACGGCGCTGGGACGCACGGGCAAGATGTTTGCTGTGGAGCACTGGGACGTGGTACCTGACGTCACATGTGTGGCCAAACCGCTCGGAGGCGGTTTGCCCCTGGGTGCAATGTTGGCCAGAGCGGAGCTGGTGGACGCCTGGCCGCCGGCTTCCCAGGGCAGCACCTTTGGTGGCAATCCCATCGCGTGCCGGGCCGGACTGGCTACTTTGCGGATCGTGCAAGAAGAGGACTTGATGGCTCACGCTGTGGAGCTGGGCGACTACATTCAGAGTCGGTTCCGCGAAGCGCAGAAGGAGCTGCCCATGATCGGGGATGTGCGGGGAAAGGGACTGATGGTGGGTATAGAACTCGTGAGCCCCGACGGCAGTCCGGCTGGCGAGACCATCAAAAGAGTGATCAAAGAGATCGCAGCTAGTGGATTGGTCCTCACCAAATGCGGAATCAGTTCTCTGCGCATCGCACCGCCGCTTATCATCACGCAGGAGCAAGCAAGCCAAGGAGTCGATATCATCATAGAGGCGCTGCGTCGCAATGAGTAGTAGCGACCCTGTTGACCCTCCCCTAGTTTTGTGGACACGGAGTTAGGCAAAGTTCACGCTGCTGATGATAGAGTTGCTCATAGGCCTCCGGGCTGCGATAGTCCAGCGCCGAGTGGCCCCGCCGTCGATCATAGAACGCCTCGATGTAGAAGAACAGGTCGGCCCTCGCCTCGTCGCGGGTACGATATACACGGTGATGCACCAACTCGCTTTTCAACGTACCAAAGAACCTCTCCATCGAGGCATTGTCGTACCAGGCTCTGAGCTTGCGTCTTGTCAAGTGGTGTGAATTGGCTGGTGCTTCCACATGATTAGTGGTTAGTTCGGAATCGACCTCCTCGTGCCTCCGGCCAGCCTGGTGGCTAGTGGGGCTATGTCCTGAATGAATGGGCGCCAAGCTCAAAGGACTGGGCAGACCCATCTCCAGCTCTTCCGGTTCTTTCAGGTTATGCATGGAGTCCAAGCTGAAGAATCGCCGCCCTGCCTGCTACTCGTCATGGAT